>NZ_JAGSSY010000004.1:0-160253 GCF_018145655.1 Campylobacter anatolicus | reverse complement strand
ATTACATTACCATCTCCATCTTTTACAATAACTTTAGTATTAGGCTGATCGGTTTCGCCTTTAACATTTACTTTCTCAGCTTTATCATCTGCTTTAGAGTCAGTATCTATAGGAGTTACCTCTGTGATTTTTACATCTGGAAGTTTAGTATCTACTTCTATACTTCCGGTTGCACTCTCACTCTCATTACCAGCCATATCTACTACTGTAGCCGTTACAGATGTTTTACCATCTTTAACTGGAATTTCAATCTCAGTGCCATTAGCTTTAACATTACCATCTATGGTTATCTCTGTTTTTTGATCGTTACCTTCTGCATCAGTGTAGCTAATAACTATCTTATCGCCAACTACAGCATTATCTGGAACTGTTACTTTAACAGTAGTAGTGCCTGTGCTATCACCATTCTCTGCTTTATTTAATACACCATTATTATCAGCATCCTCTGTGAATGTTATAGTAGGAGCGTCTGGAGCTTCGTTATCATTTGGATAATCTAAATCACCAGCAATCTTCTCGCCTTCACCTGTATTACCAGCCTTATCAGTTACCTCTACAGTTACCTTATCACCTGGTTTAACCTTACCAGTATCTATAGTAATATCAAAGTTACCATCGCTATCTGTAGTACCTCTACCTAACTCATTGCCATCTTTATCTTTTACGATAAATGGTGCATTAGGCTCATCAGAGTTACCTGCAACTTTTACTTGATCAGCTTTACCATCTGCTGGATTACCACTATCTATAGGAGTTACCTCTTCAACAGTTACATCTGGAGCTGTGTTATCGCCTGTATGTTTTATATTACCAGCATTCTTATCAGCTGAATTTGTATTACCATTCTCATCAGTTACCTCTACAGTTACCTTATCACCTGGTTGAACTTTACCAGTATCTATAGTGATATCAAAGTTACCATCGCTATCTGTAGTACCTTCGCCTATTACATTACCATCTCCATCTTTTACAATAACTTTAGTATTAGGCTGATCGGTTTCGCCTTTAACATTTACTTTCTCAGCTTTATCATCTGCTTTAGAGTCAGTATCTATAGGAGTTACCTCTGTGATTTTTACATCTGGAAGTTTAGTATCACTTATTATCTCATCTGCTACTACTCCACTAGCACCACTAACGCCTGAAAAACCAGCACTAGTGCCTAATCCAGCAAGATCATATATTTCACTTGTAGTAGCATTTACGTTTGAATAATGTCCACCTTCGATAAAATAACTCTCATTTAATTGAGCAGTACCACCATTTCCACCAGGTGCTCCGCCAGCACCAGCTGCTGTCTCTTCAAGCTGTGTTAAGTCAGTTCCTTGTAGTATAGCTTGTTGTAAGCTAGTAGCATCTGCTATTGTATTATCTTCAAAATTTCTATCTATAGCTACACTTTGGTCGATGCTTAATGTATCGTTTGCAAATATAGTAATATCTTTACCATTATTCATCGATACGACTGCACTTGAGTTACTTCCTTGTGTCTTTATGATATCACCTAAAAAGATCTCATCTCCAGCACTTAAAATTCTCTCATTGCCATTCGCATCTACTGCCGTAACAATACCTGAAGTTTGTTTTAGAGTTCCAATTTGAGTTGCCATTATTGTTCCTTTTTATGGATTATTTAAGTTTTATACGAAGGATTATACTTAAAAATTTTACATTAGTCTATTGTACTTTGGTACAATGAAGATAAAAATATTATTTTTTTATTTATGATAATAAAGATAAAGATTTAACTTTTACCAACTCTAAAGCCACAAAAAGCTAAAATATCGAAAAATAACAAAGGCAAACTATGCAAGTAACTTTAATGAATTTCACTCCACTAAATATATGTTCACACGCTATCCGCACGTGTTGGCAAAGCTTTGATAAGGGTGATAATGGCGGAGAGAAGGACATAGAGTTAATAGATAGAGTTGGTAATAAATTTAAACACGCCTCAACGCTTGAACACCTTTATTATAATTTTTATATTCAAGGAATTTCACGTGCTTTATTGCAAGAATTAGCAAGACATCGCATTGCAAGTCTAAGCGTAAAATCAACTCGCTACACGCTAAAAGAGCTAAAAAATGAAGCGGAGTTTAAACAAGGCGAATTTGAACGTGTCAAAGGCTACATCGTTCTAACTGGTAATGAAATAGTAGATAACGCTAGTATCGCCGCACTTGAAAATCTACGTAAAATTTTAGCAAACACAACAACTAGCCTTGACATAGTAAAATACTGCTTACCAGAGTGCTATAAAACAGAGCTAACATGGAGTGTAAATGCAAGAAGTCTACAAAATTTCATCTCACTTCGTTCAAGCAAATCAGCCCTTTGGGAGATACGTAACCTTGCAAATGCCCTATACGACGCACTACCTGCGGAGCATAAGTTTATTTTTGAGAAGTGTATAATACAAGAGACAAAATAGTAAAAAATACCTATTATTTGATATGTTTAAATTTAAAAGAAGTTAGCACATTTACCTCTAAGCTGGATAATAACGATATAAAACATTAATATCAAAGTATTAGCAAAGGCTATTATAGAGTGATAAACTTATTTTAACTCTTTTATTTTTAAGTTATAAATTTGCATATCGGTGGTATATCCATGCTGATTTGTAAGTGGTAAAATTCTGCCATTTATCTCTATTTTAGCCATTATCTTGCCATCTACTGTTACATCTGTTCGCAAGAAAATTTTATTTTTACCACTCATTGTAGGCTCAAATTGCACTAGCTTATAGTCTCTACCAAATTTAGACAAAAGTATCTTTTGACGCAGATTTTTAGTAAATTCAAACTCACGTGATGAAAAATAATCACGCCCTTTTAAACAAATATCATCATCAGCATTTAAAACGATCAAAGCGGCATTTTTAAAATACGCCTCCTTATTTGCCCAGCTATCATCCATAATGCAGCCTAAATTCTCACAAGTTTGCCTAAAATATGGCTTAGTATCGGTGGTTAAAAGTGGCGAAAAATATAAAGATGATCTTAACTTTGTGCTATTTTTATCTGCAAAGATAAAATCACTAGCAGTTAAATTTAAAACAATTAAAACAAAAAATATAACCTTTTTCATCGCCTCTCCTTAGTCTATAAAACCAAATATCTAATAAATTTATTCAAAAACTACACCATCATCACTAAATTTAGAAATTTTTGCCTGTGAATAGACATCATAGCCCATTTTACGGTATTTCTCTCCACCACCTTGAAAGACCTTCTCCACCGCGATACCAACACCAACGACCTTAGCACCGGCTTTATTACAAAGCTCTATCATACCACCGAGTGCGTGTCCAACTGCTAAAAAGTCATCTATCAAAAGCACATTATCATCACTATTAAGAAATTTCTTATCAACACGGATACTATACTCTGTCTTTTTAGTTTGTGAAAAGACCTTACTCGTATAGACATCATCACTAAGCGTAACTGAATGAGTTTTTTTAGCAAATACGACTGGCACACCAAGGTGATAAGCAACTGCAAACGCCACAGCGATGCCTGAAACTTCAAGCGTTAAGACCTTTGTTATATTGCGATTTTTAAAATGATCCGCAAAGTCTTCACCCATTTTTATAAATAGCTCGGTGTCTATTTGGTGGTTTAAAAAGCCATCAACTTTTAAGATATTGCCAGGTAAAACTTGCCCTTCATTTTTGATTTTATCCTCTAAAAGTTTCACTTTTATCATCCTTTTTAACTAAAATAATATTTAAAATAAGTGCGACGATCGTCCCTGTCGAGATCCCTGATGAAAATATCATCTTTATGGCATTTGGTAATGAATTTAAAATTTCAGGCTTTACTGTTACACCAATGCCCAAAGCAAAAGCAATTGAGATAATTAAAAGATCTCTATCACTTAAACGTATGGACGAGAGTGTTTTTATACCTTGTGCAGCAACTAGACCAAACATTATCACACCGACACCACCTAACACAGATGGTGGCATTACAGCGATTAAAGCACTTAACTTT
This sequence comes from Campylobacter anatolicus, assembly GCF_018145655.1. Lineage (NCBI taxonomy): Bacteria > Pseudomonadati > Campylobacterota > Epsilonproteobacteria > Campylobacterales > Campylobacteraceae > Campylobacter > Campylobacter anatolicus. The sequence goes on along the minus strand of NZ_JAGSSY010000004.1, from coordinate 156,255 downwards.
GGAAAAAATCCTAAAAATACTAAAAGCACACCAGCAAGTATCATAACTATACGACTAGCGACTTTTGTAAGTGTTATAAGTCCGATATTTTGTGAAAAGGCTGTGTTTGGTCCAGCTCCTAAAAAGCCTGCGAGCATAGACCCAAGTCCATCACAAAGTACACCTGAAGCCACTCTATCGCTTGAGATTTTCTGTCTTGATGACTCGGCTATAGCCATCATAATACCGACTGTACCTATAGTAGATACTAAAAATGCTGGAGCAAATGCAAGAATGGATGCTAAGTCAAAATTTATACCATATTGCAAAATTTTAGGCAATGCTATCCATTCAGCTCTTGCAACTGCGTCAAGATCAACCATACCAAGTGGTATACATACGATATATCCAACAACCATACCAATAAAAACTGCTGCTGTACTTATGATACCTCTGCCAAAATGGTGTAAAAATAGAGTAAAAAGCATAATGCCAAATGCAATGCTTAAATTCCTAAGTGAACCATAATCCGCCGCTCCATAACCACCAGCCGCCCAATCAATACTAACTGGAAGTAGTGTAATACCAATAAGACTCACAACCGTACCTGTGATAAGTGGTGGGAAAAATTTCATCAAAGGTTTTATAAAACGACTTAGAATAATTTCAACAAAAGAGCCAAATATCGTAGCTGAAATAATGCCTGTAACTCCAAACTGTGATCCGACTGTGATTGAGGGATTAACAAAGGTAAAATCTGTCCCCATCATACCTGAAACTCTTGAGCCAATAATACCTAGCCCACGTGATTGAACTATCGTAGTGATACCAGAGGCTAATATCGTAGCACCTACCATTATAGCAGTTTGCTCTACACTAAATTTAAGTACAGCACATACTACAAGTGGAACAGCAATGATACCAGCAAAGGCTGCTAAGATATGTTGTAAAGCCAAAATGATCGTCATACTAAGCGGAGGAGTCTCATCTATGCCATAAAGTAGGACATCATTTGATTTTTGTCTGTCTATACTCTCTTGTTTTTCTTGCATAAAATACCTTTAAATTTAAATGGTTCTAATTATAGCAAATCACAAATATACTTTAAATGAAATTTATAAATTATGCTCTTATTCTTAAATTATTGGCATGAGTTAGTGCAATAGCGATAGCATCAGTTATATCAAGTGGTTTTATCTCTTTATTTATACCTAAAATTTTTTTCACCATAAATGCTACCTGCTCTTTATCTGCCTTTGCTTTACCTGTAATTGCCTTCTTAACTTGAAGTGGTGTATATTCGGCAAAGTCACCGTGAAGTTGTAAAATTTTAAGACTTAAAGCCCCACGAAATTGAGCAAGTTTAAGCACGGTTTTAGGATTATAAGCAAAAAATATATCCTCTATCGCCACCTCATCAAATTTATAAGTCTTAAATATTAAATCTAGCCCTTCACAAAGCTCGGTTATTTGATATTGAAGTGTATTTGGCTTAATTTTGATAAGTCCTGCTTCTATTAGACTAGTTTTTACAACTGTCTTTTCAACTATCGCATAACCACAATTTCTACTACCAGGATCAATACCTAAAATTTTCATCACACTCTTTTCAATAGTTTTTCACGTTTTTTTCACGCGGTGAATAAGTTTATTTTTATATAGTTTAACAAACAATTTATTAAATTTAAGATAAAATGATTAATCGCATAATTTTTATAAAGGTCAAAGTTTGCTTGTAGATGAAGTTTTAGAACTTTTAAGCGGTGAAATATCACCAAATGAATATGAATATTATATAAAACAACTTAAATTTAATGAAAAAGCTTCAAGTAGTGATAATATCGTATTCAATGCTCCAAATGAGTTAATATCAAAATTTATACAAACTCGCTACACAGCTAAAATAGCACACCTTTTTGAAGTTAAAACAGGTATCAAGCCAAACATAACTATAACAATATCAAATAGACCAAAAAGTACAAAGCAAGTCCAAGTCGATGTCAAACAGATAAAAGCTCAAAGCACTTTGTTAAATCCAGCATATACATTTGAAAATTTTGTAGTTGGCGACTCAAATCAATTTGCATATTTAAGTTGCAAAGCAGCTGCTGAAAAACTTGGAATGACATACAATCCTCTCTTTATCTACGGCTCAACAGGACTTGGCAAAACACACCTTTTACAATCAGTGGGAAATTTCTGCTTTAATCAAGGCAAAGTCGTAATATGCGTAACAAGTGAACAATTTATCACAGATTTTACTTATAATATTAATAATCACTCAATGGAGAGATTTCGTGATAAATACCGAAAATGTGATGTTTTACTCATAGACGATGTTCAATTTTTAGGTAAGACAGACAAAATTCAAGATGAATTTTTTCATACATTTAATGAACTTCACAGTAAAAATGGACAGATAGTTATGACAAGCGATCGTCCACCAAAGACATTAAAAGGCTTTGAAGAACGTCTGAAATCACGATTTGAATGGGGATTAATAGCTGATATAACTCCACCTGAGCTTGATACAAAGGTAGCAATCATTCAAAAAAAATGTGAATTTGATAAGATCAATCTCAATAAAGACGTAATAAATTACATAGCTACAAATATGGGTGATAATATCCGCGAGATAGAGAGTGCGATAATAAATTTAAATGCTTACGCAACACTTATGCGTCAGGAGATAACACTAGAGTTTGCTAAAAATGTTATGCGTGATCAGATAAAAGAAAAACGTAAAAATATAAATTTAGATAGTATTATAGATGTCGTAAGTAAAGAGCTAAATACAAAACCAAGTGATATAAAGAGCAAGTCACGTGTGTCAAATATCGTTGAAGCTCGTCGTATCGTAATATACCTAGCTAAAAATCTAACACCAAACTCAATGCCACAAATAGCAAGTTACTTTGGTATGAAAGATCATAGTGCAGTTAGTCATAATATAAAAAAGATAAATGAGCTAATAGAAAATAATGAAATTTTCAGTCTTAGAGTTACTGAACTGAAAAATAAAATCTTGACAAAAGGATAAAAACAAGATGAAATTTGTGAAAAAATGTGAAAAAAATTCAATATATTTTCACCTACAAAAAGCTGAAAATTTGCTAATATTTAAAAGTTTTCACATATTAACACCACCTACTAATGCTACTAAAAGAAATTTAAAAATAAAAGGAAATCAAAAATGAAAGTATTAATAAATAAAAATGTCCTTGAAAGTATCGTTACAAATACTAGCCCATATTTAGAAAAACGTGATTTAAGTGCTATAACTTCTCATATATATATAGCTGCTAAAAATGGAGTTTTAAACATACGTGCAACAGATCACGAGATAGGTTTAGCTTATAAACTTTCAAATGTAAAGATTGCAGATGAAGGCTATGCAACAGCAAATGGTAAAAAGCTACTTGATATCATTAGAAGTTTAAAAGATGAAGAGGTATCTCTTGAAACTGTAAATAACTACCTTTATATAAAACAAAAAAACTCAAAGTATAAACTACCAATGTATAAATTTGATGATTTTCCTGATTTTCCTAGTATCGATGGTAAATCTAAATTTGATATAGATGCTGTTATGTTAGGGCGAAGTTTAAAGAAAATTTCACCAAATATAGATACAAATAACCCTAAATTTGAACTAAACGGTGCTTTACTTGATATAAAAGAGAACTATATAAATATCGTAGGAACTGATACAAAAAGGCTAAGTGTATTTAAATTTGAGACACAAACTGAGAAAGAGTTTTCTATCATTATCCCAAAAAAAGCTATAAACGAGATACAAAAACTATTTTTTGACAAGATTGAAATTTATTATGATGAAAATGTTTTAATAGCTCAAAGTGCAAATTTTGAGTTCTTTACAAAACTTATAAATGGTAAATATCCTGACTATGAACGTGTTATACCAAAAGAGATAAAAAAGAGATTAAAACTAAATAGAGATAAAATTTTAGATGGAATCAAAACTATATCTATGCTAAGTGATCAAATGAAGATAACATTTACGAGTGAAAGTATAAATTTTGAAAGTATTATAGAGGATAACTCAGAGGCTAAAACAAATATAGAGTATCAAACAGGACTTGATGAAGAGTTTTTTGTCGGTGTTAAAAATAGATATTTAATTGACTTTTTAACTAGCATTGAGAGTGATGAATTTGACCTTGGATTTAACGATAGTAATCTTGCTTTTGTCGTTAGCTCAAACGAGTTAAAAACTGTCATAATGCCGATAAATTTATAAAAATAAGGAAATTTTATGCAAGAACAACACTACGATGCTGGAAATATTAAAGTTTTAAAGGGACTTGAGGCAGTTAGAAAACGCCCTGGTATGTATATAGGCGATACAAATATTGGTGGACTTCACCATATGATATATGAAGTTGTTGATAACTCAATAGATGAAGCAATGGCAGGATATTGTGATACTATAAACATTGAACTTACCCGTGATGGTAGTGCGATAATAACCGATAACGGACGTGGAATTCCTACCGACATGCATCCAACTGAAAATCTCCCTGCTGCAACAGTCGTTTTAACAGTTCTTCATGCTGGTGGTAAATTTGATAAAGATACTTATAAAGTATCTGGTGGTCTTCACGGTGTTGGTGTATCGGTTGTAAATGCTCTTTCTAAAAAGCTTATTTTAACGATAAAAAGAGATGGAAAAACTTACCGTCAAGAATTTAGTAAAGGAATTCCTACAACTGATCTAGAAATTATAAAAACGACAAATAAAACTGGAACACAGGTTGAGTTTTTTGTCGATGATAGTATATTTGAAGTAACTGAATTTAGCCGTGAAATTTTAGCAAAACGCTTTCGTGAGTTAGCCTATCTAAATCCAAAAATAACTATAAATTTTAAAGATGCTAGAGATGGATTTAGCGAGAGTTATCACTTTGAAGGTGGGCTTGAGAGCTTTGTAACTGATATGAATAAATCAACTCCGGTAAGCAAAGCTGTATCATTTAGTGGTGGCGAAGATGATGTTATAGTTGATTTTGCTTTATTATATAACGAAACTTATAGTGAAAATTTATTAAGCTTTGTAAATAATATAAAAACTCCTGATGGTGGTACACACGAAGCTGGTTTTAGAGCTGGTTTGACAAGGGTTATTACAAACTACATATCAGCAAATGCTGCAGCTCGTGAAAAGGATACAAAGATAACTGGTGATGATATACGTGAAGGACTTATTGCAGTTGTAAGTGTAAAAGTACCTGAGCCACAATTTGAAGGACAAACTAAAGGTAAATTAGGTTCAAGCTATGTTAAACCAATAGTTCAAAAGATGGTCTTTGAGGTGCTTACAAAGTATTTTGAAGAAAATCCTATAGAGGCACGTGCCATAATGAATAAAGCTCTTATGGCGGCACGAGGACGTGAGGCGGCTAAGAAAGCACGCGATCTAACTCGTAAAAAAGATAGTTTAAGTGTAGGTACTTTACCAGGTAAACTTGCTGATTGTCAAAGTAAAGATGCAAGTATAAGTGAACTTTATCTGGTTGAGGGAGACTCAGCTGGTGGTTCAGCTAAACAGGGTCGTGATAGAGTATTTCAGGCTATATTACCACTTCGTGGTAAAATTTTAAATGTTGAAAAGGCTAGACTTGATAAAATTTTAAAATCTGATGAGATAAAAAATATGATAACAGCACTTGGTTGCGGTATTGGCGATGAGTTTGATGCAGAAAAACTTCGCTATCATAAGATTATAATTATGACTGATGCTGACGTTGATGGTAGTCATATTCAGACACTTTTACTTACATTTTTCTTTAGATTCTTAAATCAAGTAGTAGAAAATGGATATATTTACTTAGCTCAACCACCACTTTACCGCTATAAAAAGGGTAAGAAAGAAATTTATTTAAAAGATGATAAAGCTTTAAATGAGTTTTTGATCCAAACCGGTATAGAAGGCGTTGAATTTGAAGGTATTGGTAATAATGACTTAGTTGATTTATTAAAAATAGTAGCGGCTTATAGAAGTTTGCTAAAAGAGCTTGAAAAACGCTTTAATCTATTAAGTGCAATCCGATATATGATAGAAAATCCAGATATAATAGGCAAAAATTATAGTGAGCTTTTTGAAATTTTAAAGTCATATCTGCTAAAACAAGGATATAATATATTAAATTCATATGTAAATGATGATGAAATTCGTATCTATGTCCAAACTGAAAATGGCTTAGAAGAGCTTGTAGTAAATGAGAATTTATTTACAAATCCACTATACGAAGAAGCACTTTATATTCATCAAAAGATAAAAGATCGTGATATGGAATTTGGTAAAGATGTAATTGATATACTTGAAGAGATAGAGAAAAATGCCAAAAAAGGTGCGTATATACAACGCTATAAAGGTCTTGGTGAGATGAATCCAGAGCAACTTTGGGAGACTACGATGAATCCTGAAAATCGCCGATTATTACAGATAAATATAAATGACGCTGCAAGTGCTAGTGATACGTTTAATCTATTTATGGGCGATGAGGTTGAACCAAGGAGAAACTATATACAAGATCATGCAAAAGACGTTAAACACTTAGACGTTTAGTGCTAAATTTAAAAGGAAAAAAAGATGAGTGAAGATATAGTACAAAACGAAGAGTTACAAACACAAATAGGTGAAAATATGAGATACGGCGAAAAAATTTTAAGTGAATTTGACGTAAATAGAGATCTTGAAATTTGGGAGAATAAACACGAACGTGAGTATCTTATAAAGATAATTTTACCTGAGTTTTGTTGCCTATGTCCTCGCTCAGGATATCCTGACTTTGCTACGATAAATTTAGAATACATACCAAATAAATTTGTAGTTGAGCTAAAAGCAATTAAACTTTACATAAATAGCTTTAAAAATCGCAATATAAGCCACGAAGATAGTATAAATGAAATTTATGACGTGCTATTTAAGAGACTTAATCCAAAATATATGAAGATAGTTGCTGTCTTTAACCCACGTGGAAATGTGCATACTACTATTGAGATAAGCTCACAAAGCTTGATAAAACTAGATAAAAAAACTGAAGATGGATCTAAGAGTAGCACGCATAGCTTTGATAATATGAATAATTTAAAAAGCATAGATAATCGCAAAGCAGGTGCAAAGCGTATAAGTGAGCGTGATAGTAAAAAAGATAGCTCAAACTCACGAAATAAAATCAACTTTAAAGGCAGTAAAGATAAGAATTTCAGTGATGAAAAGCCACGCAAAATGGCTAATAAAGAAGGCTTTAGAAAGATAAGCTTTGAAGGTGATAAAAAGCCAAGAGTTGTCAAAAAGGATAGATAATTGATAAATACAAATCTCATAGAACATATCTTTAAAGCAGCCTCTATCTCACGTTGGAATGATTATCCAAAGATGGCAAATTTGGTTGAGCTTGATAAACAGGCTCATAAATTTATCATTGCTTATTTTATCGCAAAACTTGAACGCGATGTAGATATGAACTATCTGATTGAAGCGGGAATTTATGAGTTTTTGAGCCGTGTTGTAGTAACTGATATACGCCCTGATGTATTTCATCATATACAAAAGAGTAAAAAAGAACAAGTAAACGCTTGGGTCTTAAATAGTCTTGAAAGTGTCGTTAGTAGCGATGTAGAAGGTAATGAGTTTTTAAATAGACTTAGAAATTTTTTTACAAAAAGTGATAAAAAACATGAAAAAGAGCTACTTATCTTAAAAGCTGCAAGTTATTTGGCTACTCGTTGGGAGTTTTCTATCGTATATCAAACAAGTCAGTTTTTAAGCGATATTGATGAGCTTAAACGTAAAGTTGAAGAAGAGATGGAGGATTATCACGAACTTATAGGTGTGCGTCGTATCGCTATGAATCAAAAGCTTGCTCGTATCGTCGATCTAAGCGGTCGTTTGCGTTTTCAAAAACGCTGGGCTCAAACACCTCGCATACCAGAGACTGCTGTGTTAGGACATATGCTGATTGTGGCGATATTAAGCTATTTTTACTCTATCAAAGTAGGAGCTTGTAAAAAACGTCTTGAAAATAACTTTTTCTGTGCTCTCTTTCACGATCTACCAGAGAGTCTTACAAGAGACATTATAAGCCCTGTAAAATATGGTGTAAAGGGCTTAAATGAGATCATAAGTGAGTATGAAATGAGACTTATAGATGAACAAATTTTACCTTATGTGCCAGATAGTTTTAGAGATGAATTTAGTTATATTTTAGGTATCCGCAAACAAGATGATAAATTTATAAAAGATGAGTTTGAAAACCGCACTTTTGAAAACAAGATAATACCACACGAAGGTACAATGGAAAATGTCAATGATGATAAATTTAACGCTATAGACGGCAAAGCACTAAAATATTGTGATAAACTTGCTGCTTATATAGAAGCTGGTATGTCTATAAGCTATGGTGTACGTTCGAAAGAGCTTAATGATGGATTTGTTAATATGTATAGATTTTTTAAGGAAAAGCCACGTATAGATGGGGTAAATTTCTTAAAAATTTGTGAAGATTTTAACGTGCATTTTGGACTATCAGACCCCCTCTCAGATAACTGCGGCACATACTAAATATAAGTGCTCTGCTGTGTTCCCACCCTGAAGCGGTGCTTAAAAATAGCATTGCACAGGTCTAAGAAGGAGCTAGGGAATGATACTAAAATAATGCTTAATAAATTTTAAAAATGAGTTTTTATGGGATTTAAATTACATTTTCTATCAACTTTTCGTGAATTTTTGGTATATCATCATAAGTCTTTAGAGTTTCGTGCGAAGGTTTTTGCATCAATTATATCATGTAAATACGATCCAGACGAAGATGACTTTTATGCATTAAATGACATAGCAAATGAAATTTATGAAAATGATAAGACACGTAAAGATTTTTTGATACAAACTACCAAAGAATACGTCGCTAAAGTTAAGAAAAAAGATCATCTTACGCTTGATGCACTACTTTTAAGTATAGATAAAGAGCTTAAAACTCACCATAGATACGCTAAAAAGATAGACTTTTCGCACCTTCGTAGGCTGATGAGTGGTAGCGAAGATGAAATACTCGTGCAGCAACGAGTTTATGAGTTTTTGATAAATGAGGTAAAAACTAATTTATCAAACGTTTAAATTTATAAATTCATTGATGTAAAACATTGCAAATCAGATAAAAATAGTCAAATTTCAAAGATAAAGGATAAAAATGGCTACGATATATGAATATACAAAGATTATTCATCTATTTTGTGCTATAATTTTTTTAGGTTATGTCTTTTTTGACGTTGTGATATTTGGGCGTTTAAAGGGTATTTTGGGTACAGATTTTGAACGAGTAAAACAGATAATCACAAGTAAAACTATCAAAATAATGCCAATTTGTGTGTTTTTACTCGTGCTTACCGGTGGTATGATGATGAGTACTTGGGTCGGTAGTAAGGCTGGCGGATACTGGCAGACACCAACTCAGCAAGTATTTATGATAAAAGTTATCTTAGCATTTATCATCGTTTGTGGTGTGATATTTAGCCTATCCTGTCGTGCATTAGGTAAAACACCACCTGCGTTTATAAAGCAAAATTTACATAGCATAGTGCTAGTACTTGGATTTTTTATAGTCCTTTTTGCAAAGCTTATGTTTATGGTTTAAATTTTTAATGGGTGAAAATCACCCAAATTTATTTTATTCATATATCACTGCAAGTTGTATAGATAATAAATTTTTTAGAGTATTTAATCACTTGAACTTTTAAGCAAATTTAAATAGAGCAGTTTGACCTATTATCTCTTCATATTTATCGCAGTTTGTATCATCTCATCACTAGTAGTTATACTCTTTGAGCTTGCGTCATAGGCCTTTTGTACGACGATTATCTCTGTGAGAGCTTGACCTAGATCTACGTTACTCATCTCAAGTTTGTATGAGCTTAGAGTTGCTCCGTAGATTACTTCACCATTTTTATTGGTGTAAAATATCGGCTCACCGGAATTTGCCGTCGCGGTATAAAGATTGTCTCCCATTTTGTCTAATCCTTGATCGTTTTGAAAATGATAAAGGGCGAATTTAGCCACTGGAAACATCCTAGCATTGTCAAACACTGCAACGATATTGCCATTATTATCGATCTCATAATCTTTTAAAACACCTTCATCGTAGCCATTTTTTGTTATGTTGAAGTTATTTGTGCTATTTGATGAGCTAGTGATGCCGTCATATGCGAGTGGATCACCATTTCCACCAAAATTTAAAGCTACGCTACCGACTGAGTTAAGTGTGTTTGATACTAATAACCCACTAGTATTAAATCTCAACTCACCTTGTGCAGTGTTTAGTACCGCTCCTGTGCTATCTGTGATCGTTGCAGTGGCGTTCCATATAGAGCCGGTTTTGTTTTGTGGGACTTGCTTGGTTAAATTTATAGTGAGCTTGTTTATCACGCCACTTGCATCATAAATTTCAGTTGATAGTTTTTGTGTGTTAGCTACTTCTAAATTTGCCGTGCCGATCACTGAGACATTTAAATTTGTAGTATCAAGGTATCTTATCTCTTTATCTTGTATGCTCCATACTCCATCTTTATCAAGTTGTGTTGAAAATTCGCTAAATTTACCGCTAGCGTCAGTGACTTTGATAGTTATAGTATCTCCTGCTTTGTATCCTAGACTTGAGTCACTTAGCTTGACTTTTCCACTCACACTTATAGTTTTAGCCGTGTCATCAACAGAATATGTATAGCTACTTGCGTCTAGTTCGCTATTTGTTAGCTCGCTTTTGCGTGTTGAGTCTAAATTTCCACGGAAATTTACTTGCGTCGTAGGCTCTGATGCTAAGTATAAAAATTTTGGTAGTTTTATCGCTGTTTGGGCGTTTGCTGAGTTTAAATTTATACTCTCAATTTTTGAAGGCGTATAAATTTGTTGTGTCGTATTTCCAAATTTTGTCATCGCTGATATACTTGCCGTTGTTGGAGTAAGGGTATTCATAGTACCAAGGACGAAATTTCCTGAGCTATTTACTAAATTCCCAGCTCCATCTATATCAAAAGCACCGTTTCTAGTGTAATATGTGTTACCATCATGTCCTAAAACACCGAAATATCCATCTCCAGCAATAGCCATATCAAATTTATTATCAGTGTTTTGAAAACTACCGTTACTCATATCAAGAGCTGTTGTCTGTCTAGTCGCTCCTAAACCAACTTGATCGCTTGTGGGTGTATTTCCAGCTGAGTGGACTGTTTGATAAAATATGCTTTTAAACTCAGGTGTTGAAGCTTTAAAACCTACGTTGTTGATATTTGAGATATTATTACTCCATACGTCCATACCGAAGCTTTGCGTCTTTATGCCACTCACTCCGTTGTAAAATCCTCTCATCATAGCTTCTGCCTTTAACTATGGCTTAAACTTGTACTTGGCATATCGTAAAATTCAGCTATTTTATCGATAGAGACATACTCTCCAGCGATTTTAACTTGTGCTTTACCATCTACAAATTTTACTGCTTCTACTGGGTAATTGCCTATTTGAGTTGTATAGCTCTTACCATCTGTGCCTGTATAAGTCGCTGTTACGCTATATGAACCGTTTGGTAGCTTATTGCCATTATCATCTTTAAGATCCCAAGCTACTTTTTGAACGCCTTGAGCTAAATCTTTAAGCTCCATAGTTTTTACTACTTGATTTTTTGTATCTTTTATTTGTAGTGTGCCATTTTTAACGGCATTTGGAAAATACATTGCCAAAGTCGCATCTTTTGTGCTATCTGTTGTAGTGATAGAATTTGACCCAATCGAAGCCATCTTACCAAGTGCAGCGAGTGAATACATACTCGACGTCGTTTTTAACTGACCTACAAGTTCTTTCATCGTTGAGTTTGTGTTTTCTTGCATTTCTAACGTAGCTAGCTGGCTTGTTTGTGTTAGCATTTTTTCAGTATCCATAGGTGATGTTGGGTCTTGGTATTGAAGCTCTACTAAAAGAAGCTTTAAAAATGCATCTTTATCAAGCTGTGCTGATGGGTTTGTACCATTTGCTTTAGTTGCTTTTTTTGCGTCTTGGGCAGCTTTTAGCTTTTCTGATGTAAATTGTGATTGTATATCTGATGTCGAAGTTGCCATCGTTTTCTCCTAAATATATCTTGGTATGACTAGTTCAAGCAAAGGTTGTTCCATATCTTCGCTCTCACTTTGTTGTTGGGAGTTTTGGGCGAATTTTTTATACGCTTTTTGCTCTCGTTCTTGTTTTTGCTGATCACTGAAATTCATCTCAAGCTCGGTAAATCCCATATTTACAAGGTTTGCTTTAAACTCAGCTTGATTTTGTAAAAATAGATTCATCGTATTTGTAGTTGAGTTGAAATTTATATGCAAGTTATTACCACGATTTATCATCGTGATCTCAACTTCGCCTAAATTCATAGGGTTAAGCGTGATATTTACACGAGTTAGCGGTGCTTTGTAGTTTTGAATTTGATCGCGTAAATTTTCACTAAAATTACTCAGAGTTTCACGCACAGCAGTGCGATTTTGTATTTGATTTTGTGCAGCTCGACTAATATCTCGCACCATCGAATTTAGCTCACTATCTTTTTTCTGATTACTTTGTTCGCTGTTTTGCTCTAAATTTTCACCATTTTGCTCACGCTCTGGATATAAAAGTGATTGTAAATTTACCGATTTTTGAGATTGATATTTGTCTGTTTTTGTTGTAAAATTTATAACATCAGGTGTTTCTAAACTCTCATCTGCTACGTCTATTTTAGGTGTTGTGATCTCTTTTGTGATATCTTTTACCACTTGAGCCACCTGAGTTTGTGTGACAGGTTGATTTTTCTGCTCTTTTAATGTCTCTTTTGTTATATCTTGAAGCAGTTGATTGAGTGTAGTTTTCTTATTTTGGTTATCTTGATTTAAGATTATAGCTTGTTCGACCTTTTGTATGAGATTATCACTATAAATACTATTTGTTTTTGGTAAAATAGGGGTAAAAAACTTACTTTTGCCTAAATTTTTAAACATATTATTAAGGATATCCACATCGTCATTTGTGATAGTGAGTTTTTCAAGTCCGAGATCAAATCTCTTAGATAGTTCAAGCAAGTCAGTGACGCTTTTAACGTTGCTAAGTTCTTCAACATTTTTAGGCACAGCAAGAAAACTCGCTACCTTATCACTAAAATTTGGAAACTTACTCAGCTTCTCTCCACCGTTTAAGATCTCTAAAACTTGCAAAAGCTGCATAAAATTTGCATTTTCATATAACTCATTTTTTATAGCTTCATCGAGATTTTGCTCTAAGTCAGTTGTAATCTTTACATTTGCTTCATCTTGGATTTTAGTTGCTATCTCGACTCTTTGATTGATCTCTTTTATGATCTGATTTACATCATCTTGCGTCAACTCTTCGCCTTTTTTTGCCTTATTCGTTGCTGCATCTAAAACAAGTGATAAGAACTCACCCCTATCATCACTATTTTTTTTATTTGTAGATACCATTTTATTCGGTGAAACTGCAAATAAATCCGCCACATTACTAGCCGTTTGGGTTTGCATTTTTTATCCTTAAATTTAAAACTATTGTTTTATATGCAAATTTCGTTCCATAAATTTAAATTTTTCGCTTATTATTTTTATAAGAATTTTTTGGATATAATCAGCCCCTACTTAAAATTTGGAGCATACTTTGGAAAATATACGAAACATCGCCGTCATCGCACACGTCGATCACGGAAAGACTACAATGGTTGATGAATTATTAAAACAATCTGGAACATTTAACGAACATCAAGCTGTTGGCGAACGCGTGATGGACAGCAATGACATAGAGCGTGAGCGTGGCATTACGATACTTTCAAAAAATACCGCAATCCGCTACAAAAACACAAAAATAAACATCATAGATACGCCAGGACACGCTGACTTTGGTGGTGAGGTTGAGCGAGTACTTAAGATGGTCGATGGAGTTTTGTTGCTAGTTGATGCACAAGAGGGCGTTATGCCACAGACTAAATTTGTTGTTAAAAAGGCACTTTCTCTTGGGCTTTGTCCGATCGTCGTTGTCAATAAAATAGACAAACCAGCTGGCGATCCAGAGCGTGTGATAAATGAAATTTTTGACCTTTTTGTAGCACTTGATGCAACTGATGAGCAGCTAGAATTTCCAGTTGTTTATGCAGCAGCTAAAAATGGCTACGCGAAGTTAAATTTAGATGATGAGAACGTGGATATGCAGCCACTTTTTGAGACTATCTTAGCTCATGTCCCAGCTCCAAGTGGAAGCGATGAAAATCCTTTACAACTTCAAGTTTTTACACTTGATTATGATAATTATGTCGGTAAGATAGGCATTGCGAGAATTTTTAACGGTAAAGTAGCTAAAAATCAAAATGTTATGCTTATGAAGGCTGATGGCACAAAAACAACTGGTAGAATTTCAAAGCTTATCGGATTTATGGGGTTAGAAAGAGCTGATATAAACGAAGCTGGGACTGGTGATATAGTCGCTATAGCTGGATTTGATGCACTTGATGTTGGCGATAGTGTCGTCGATCCAAATAGCCCAAATCCACTTGAAGCACTTCATATAGAAGAGCCGACTTTAAGTGTAGTTTTTAGCGTAAATGATGGACCACTGGCTGGAACAGAGGGCAAACACGTAACGTCAAATAAGATAGATGAGCGTTTAAGAAATGAGATGAAAACAAATATCGCGATGAAGTATGAAAACATTGGCGAGGGTAAATTTAAAGTCAGTGGTCGTGGAGAGCTACAAATAACGATCTTGGCTGAAAATATGCGTAGAGAGGGCTATGAGTTCTTACTTGGTCGTCCAGAGGTTATCGTAAAAGAGATAGAAGGCGTGAAGTGTGAGCCGTATGAGTTTTTAGTCATTGATGCACCAGATGACTGTACGGGAACGGTCATAGAAAAGCTAGGTAAACGCAAGGCGGAGATGACATCTATGAGTCCGACAGGCGATGGACAGACTAGAATTGAGTTTGAGATTCCTGCTCGTGGACTTATCGGCTTTAGAAGTCAGTTTTTGACCGATACTAAAGGTGAGGGTGTGATGAATCATAGCTTTTTAGAGTTTCGTCCACTAAGTGGCTCTGTGGAACACCGCACAAACGGAGCTCTTGTATCAATGGAAAATGGTGTAACTTTGGCGTATTCGCTTTTTAATCTACAAGATCGTGGTGTGCTATTTTTAGATCCACAAGCAAAGGTTTATGTCGGTATGATCATTGGCGAACATAGTCGTCCAAACGATCTTGACGTCAATCCTATAAAAGGTAAAAATTTAACAAATGTTCGTGCTAGTGGCTCTGATGATGCTATAAAACTAGTCCCACCTAGAAAACTAAGCTTAGAGCGAGCTTTGGAGTGGATAGAAGATGATGAGCTAGTGGAGGTAACTCCTATAAATATCCGTGTCCGCAAACGCTACCTTGATCCAACCCAACGTAGAAGAATGGCGAAAAACTGATATAAATTTATGAGTTTTAATGATTTGGATTTAGCTCAGTGGAAGAGTTGCGATATAGATACAAACTCACTTTGGCTTATAAAAGAGCGTGATAAAAGTGGAAAACATAAAAATATCTATCATGGCAACTTTATTCCACAAATTCCATATCAACTAATCAAACGCTACACAAAAGCTAACCAAGCTGTATTTGAGCCATTTATGGGAAGTGGTACTACTTTATTTGAATGTGAAAATTTAAATCGTAAATATATTGGCTTTGATATAAATCCAAAAATAGTTGAATATGTCAGTCAAAATATGGGCGATTCAAATTTTAACGATTATTTTATAGCTAATTGCAACTCTTTAGATAGTAAAATGTTTAATAAAAATTTTATCTTAGCAACACAAAAATTAGGCATTAATAGCGTAAATTTTGTGTTAATGCATCCACCTTATATGGATATTATTAAATTTACTGATGATAAAAATGACTTATCACAGTGTGATAATATCCAAGATTTTATGGTTAAATTTAAAATAATATGCCAAAATTCACTTAAAATTTTAGAGAAAAATTGCTACTTTGCTCTTGTGATTGGTGATGTTTATAAAAATAGTGAAGTTTTACCGCTTAGTTTTTATACTATGGATATGATAAAGAGAAATTTTAAAGTAAAGTTAAAAGGAGTAGTTGTAAAAAACATAGAGGGCAATCGTGAAAAATTAAACAGTAGTAGAATTTGGCGATATAGAGCTTTAAAAAGTGATTATTATATCTTTAAACACTAATATATTTTTGTATTTAAAAAGGAGTTTTGATGACTAAGACTGAGCTATTTTTAAAACTTGCAAATCCTGATGAAAATGGTATTTCAGAGTGGATTGATGTTAGTAAATTTGTTGGTGAGTTTAAGGATCTTCAGCTTGGAAATGGCGGTAGCTTGTGTAGAAAAAGCTCAACTTTAGCAAAAAGATATATTGTAGAATTTGATAAGACAAAAAGTAGTGGAAATTCCATAGACGCTATACGTATAAATGGCTTTAATACCAATCAAAATTTTAATCAAAATATCAGACAAGATATAAGAGATTACTATAAGAATAAAAAATGTGTAATGCTTGGTATTAATGGCAAATCTGAAAATACAAAAATAGAGATAGACCATAAAGATGGCAGAAAAAATGATTTAAGAGTTAGCGATACATCAACTCAAAAGTTAGAGGATTTTCAGCCACTTTGCAAAGCGGCAAATGATGCAAAACGTCAAATTTGTAAAGAGAAAAATAAAAGATGGGATGCCAAAAATATCCTGGTAATCCATACTCTTTTTATGAAGGCGGTGAAAACTATACAAATGAACTTGGATGTAGAGATTGTTATCAATATGACCCTGTTGAATACAGAAAAAGTTGCGTTATAAAAATCTCAAATGAAGCTTCAAAATATACTTCAGATTTTATTTTAAAAAAGCTATATCCAGATATTACACAATGAACTATATCGGCTCTAAATTTAAACTCTCATCGTGGCTAAAACAAGAAATTTGTAAAGTCGTGGGAGTTGACTTGTCAGATAAAACAATATGTGATATTTTTGCTGGGACTGGTTGTATTGGTCGTGCGTTTAAGCCATTTGTTAAAAAGGTTATTAGTAACGATATAGAGCCATATAGCTACATTTTAAATAAAAACTACATAGGAAATTATGCTCCGATACAAAATGCATTAAATTTGATAAGTGAGCTAAATGAGCTTACACCGATTGAAAATGGCTTTATTTATACGCATTATTGTAATATTGAAAAAAGTGGCAGACAATATTTTAGTAACGAAAATGGTAAAAAGATAGATGCTATTAGAGTTAAAATTCAAAATTTAAAAGATAGTTTGCAAATAGATGATAAGGCTTACTGTTTTTTACTCGCTTCGCTTATTGAGAGTGCTGATAAGGTAGCAAATACAGCTTCAATTTATGGGGCTTTTTTAAAAAATATTAAAAAAGTGCAACAGCTATGATGACTTTAAGAGCGGCTAAATTTGAACTAAGTCATAATATTCATGATGTTTATTGTAAAGTACTCTATCTTGATCCGCCATACAATCAAAGACAATATGGTGCAAATGGTAAATCTTATGCAAAAGGTAAAAAAGTGAGAAGAGTAAAAAATATGGAGCAAATAACGTAATGGTCGGAGTTTTATGACTTAGAGACATAAGGTAAAAAATGAGAAACTAAAATGCAAAATTTGCAAAATTTACGCATTTTTTTCACATTTTGAAAGTTAAGCTTCAAACCGCTTCAAAGTCACTTCAAAACTTCAAAAATTATTTCAAAGTTGCGTAAAATAGGACTTATGCCGAGATTGCACCGGATGGAAGCACTTTTTTAACGATACCGACTATTTTAAGCTGCTATAACTCATCGCCCTCAACTATGATGTCTTCATAAAGCTTATTCATAGAAGTTAGATGGATACGCTTTTTATCGGGTCTTTAAGCATTTTTTTGACATATAAATCGCCGTCAAGGTTTGCTATGACTATCTCGCCGTTGCTTGCTTCGTGCGTAGGCGAGCTTGCTCATTTTATAGACTACGTAAGAGTTGCGATCGACGACGGCAAAGAGCACGAGTTTATCTTTGAAAACGGTGATGTGTTTTACGGAGAGTTTAGCGAGTGCGTAGAGTATGCGAATGCTAAACGTTAAAACAAGTGACAAATATGAGAAAATTTAACATTAAGGCGTAAGATGAAAAATTTAGATAAATTTTTAAAAAATTTCCTTTATAGAGTAGGATCGGGAGTGGTGCAGGTAGCTAAAGAAAAGACTGCACCGATCTCAAATTTAAAAACTCGCAGCACTTAAAACGAAATATCAAGGTTTTTAGTGCGACTTCTAGCGAGGTTAAAATCGGCAACACCACACAGGTGAAATACGCCAAATTTGTGCATTTTGACACAAAGCCCCACGTCATAAAACCAAAAAACAAAAAGGCTCCGGCTTATGAGACCAGCAGTTTTTGCTAAAATCTCACGCTCTCGTCGATGTTTTTGAGTTTGGTTAGGCTTATTGTGCCTTAACTTGTGCCTTACTGCTTAAATTTAGCCCATAAAAGACGTTATTTATCGCTTTTGTTTTTTGCTCAGTTAATGCCGATTTATAATAGTGCTTATCACTAACCGCTTCACTATGACCTGCAAGCTCTGCTACAAAGTCTTTACTAACACCTGCATTTCTTAATAGACTAATAAACGTGTGGCGTGTAGCATAAAGTGTTTTATACTTAACTCCTATACGTTCTAAAAGTGGCTTAAAATAGTGCTTTGTTATGGCTTTGCTCTCTGAAAAAGGCTTATTTAGCCTTGAAACAAACAACCACTCACTACCACTATCATACGCTTTTAGCTCATCTACTAAATAATCAGCTAAAACGACTATGCGATTATGATTTTTTATCTCACTACTCTCTTTTATCTCGCCCTTTGTTATGCTTCGATTAACATAAATCACACGCTTTTTAAAGTCAATATCGCTCTTTTTTAGCCCCATAAGTTCGCCCGTGCGAAGTCCAGTGGTAAAAGCTAAATGCAAAAATAATCTAAACCAGCCAGTAGAAAAGTGCAAAATTTTAAGCATTTCATCAATAGTGTATGGCTCTTTTTTCTCGTGCTTTATCTTAAAACCATCTACCAAAGTTAAAGGGTTTTTAGGTATAATATCGTTTAAATATGCCTTATTTAAAGCCATATTTAGGATATTTTTAAGCCGTTTAGCAGTGGTGGTTGAGTAGTGCTTTAAAATTTCACTTTGCCACTGCTCTATATCAAATGGCTTAATATCGCCTAGCTCATACGCCTTAAAATAGGGGATTATGAGCCGTTTAGCCTTTGAAATGTAGTCAATTTGCGTTGATTTTGAGCGTTTATGTGCAGTTAGTTCTATGACTTCAAGCAAAAAATCGCTAAGCTTTAAACTCTGCTTTGGCATTTTTTTCTCATCGATTAAATTTAAAAGAACACTCCAGTAGTTCCGTGCTATCCAAGTTAAATTCTCTTTTGTAGCCTCTTTGCCTACTGAAAATCTATATCTTACTTTATCTATCGTGCCAAAAACGTAAATTTTGCCGTTTCGCACCTTGTATCCGCCACTATCTTTCATTATATCTCCTTATAATTTTTAAGGCGGCAGTTTGAGACAGCATTATTTTACCATTTTGTTGCCAAAAATCTTTTTTAGGCTCTAAATTTGACTTTACAAAAGCGGTTAAAGTTTGTCTGCTTTTGCCAGTTTTGAGCCGAGACTTCAGAGATACTCATACTTTTAGGCAGTAAAGACGATAGTATAAATTTTAATTCCAAAATCTCATTTTTTAGCTCTAAAATCTCGCTCATATTTACCCTTTATTATTGCTTTTGTAACTTCTAAAATGTATCTGAGTTCAAAAATATCAAGCTTAAAAAGCCTTCTTCTTATGCACTCGACAAGCTCTATCTTTTTACAAAAAGTGTCAAAATTTTCTAATGCCTTATTGTGTTTTTCTTTATCTGGACTTGACATCGCTAACCCTTTAAAAGTTTTAGATTTTCATATAAATATTACCGATAGCTTTTATCTCATCTGCAAAGTCCATAGGATAATATCTTACTTCGCCCTTTGAAGTAATTTTTAATGTAAAAGCTGACGTGTCTTGAAGGTAAAAAATTTCTGCCTCTATCTCATTATTCTCATCATCTTTAGGAGATATTTTTACAATATCTCCTTCATAAATTTCGTAACCATCTTTATCTTTTAAGCCTGTATATTGTATAAGCTTTATATCATAAAATGGGCATTCAATTTCCTCTTCGGTAATAAGACCTGTAAGCCTTGCTTCGGAATTTTCAAAGTCAAGGGCTGAAACTTCATATATGGTTTTATCTACCTTATAAAAGGCTAAAAATTTAATCTTTCTCATTATCTTTTATCTCTTCAGTCATCAGTTCTGATGAAACATCTACTGTGTAATTTGGGTCCTCATCTGCTAAAATATCTGTTAAAATATCTTGAAGGTCATCTGGTGAATTAACCACGTAAGTATTCCCTCGCCCGTCTATTGCTCTAGTTGGGGTAAAGCTTTTACCGTCAAAGTAACACTCTACCAAACAGTGTCCGTTAAAATCTATATTAAAGTATTCACCTGCTTTAACATCAATCTCTTTTGTTATTCCTGCATATTCTGCTGATATTTTCATTGTTTATCCTTTGTATTAAATTTATTTGTTAGTTTTTGATTGGGAGCTTATTTAGCCCCCTTTGTAAAATATATCCAAATGCAAGTAGCTATAAAAGCTATAAGCATTAAAACGTCTAAAACTGACATATAAGCTCCTTATGGTATAATGGTTAAAGGCAACGATGAAATATTTATTAACGCCCCCTTTGTAGGGGGGGGATTTAATCCACCCTATTAATTTTGCTATCCAGTAAAGGATTTGCAAAATCAACGCTAATACTTGCAAGAATATTAACATCGTTGCTCCTTTCGTTTTATTTAAAGGTTGTTTTTCTCAACCTTTATAACGAAATTATACAATAAATACAACCAAATGTCAAGTAAAAAGTATAATATATTTTATATTTTGTTAAAATAAGTTGCTAAAAACAACTTATTTTAATTCGAGTAGGTTTTTAAGAGTATTTTTTAAATTTTGCATATCATTAAGTTTTGCTTCAAGCTCATAAACCCTTTTTAATAGCTCAATTGATTTTTCTAAGCTTTCACTTATTTCATTCCTTGAAACGATAGTTTTTATACCTGCTTCTGTATAGCCTACTAGTTCAGCAAATTCTTTATAAGTTAAATTCTGTTCTTTACAAAATTGTTTTAAGTCTGCTCCAGTCATTTTAGCCCTTTAAAAAGTCTTTTAAGTTGCTTTTAAAAGCTTCTGATTTCTCAAGTTCGGCTTTTAAGTTTAGTGTTTCTTGATAAAGCTCAATTGCTCGTGTGAGCGGTTCGCTTATTTTTTCCTGACGTGCTGCGTTATTTATAGCACTCTCACTATACCCTATCAACTCGCCAAGTTGTTTATAGGTAAGACCCAGCTCTTTGCAAGTTTTTTTTATTATGTTTTCATCACTCATTATTTGCTATCCTTTTGTTTTGGTATTATGCTATGTATAGCCGTAACTCTGTAAAATTTTACAATGCCTTCTACTGAAAACGAAAGCAAATCAACGAGATAATAATTATCAAATGGGCTTTTATTTACAAGCTCTTTATCATCGATATTTATTATCTCTGTAGGTATAGAACGATTTTTAATCACCGCTTCGCATACCGCACTATCTCTTACTATACGCTTAGCGTCTTTTACAATTTTAAAGTTTATTAAGACATTTTTATACTCTTTGCATTGTTCTGCTTGCTCTACCTCTGCTATAAGCTCGGCATTTTGAGTCATCTTTTTAGCGTCATCTGCCCCAATAGAAAATATTATATTATCTGCGTGGCTTATGTTGTAAGTATTTTGATTGATGATGACCGGTGCTAAGATATCTTTTAGTAAGGTTGCATTTTTCGGCGTCAAGTATGGGTTATTTTCAGTTTCGTATAGACTTTTGTCTTTGTAATCTTTAAAAAGCACCATAATATCTATAACCTCCTTTAATACTTTAAGCGGTGCAATAAGTGGTAACGCTTCGGCTGATATCTGAAAAATCAACGAGTAAATATCGCTACCAACTTCTACCTTATCAAGGTAAATTTTTGAGTCACTTATGCCGTGTTCTTTTGAAGTGTAGCCATCTATAAGCTCTTGCAAGCTTAGCAATGACACCGCCATAGTCTTTAACTCTATTGGCTCATCGTGCGTTAGCCTGATTTTAAACTCAGTGCATTTTTCATCACTCATTTTAGCCCTTTTGCTTTATCTATCTTTTTAAATTTTATCAACCTTTAAAGCTTAAATTCTAGCTAAACACGGCTTAATCTAAAATGTTTAAACACCTTTTATCTCATCTAATAACGCGTCAATGCTATTTGGGTCGGCTAAAATATTCATAATTTGCTCGTTATTAAATCTATTAATAATGCGTTCGGCTTCTTCCTCATTTAATCCGCGTCTTTTTAGCTCAATTTCTAGCTCCTCACCTGGCATAATGGGCTCTGGCTCTATCACTATCTCGCTTAATTGCTCTTTTTCATTCTGAGTTATTAGC
The DNA here is from genome assembly GCF_018145655.1 of Campylobacter anatolicus. Taxonomy (NCBI): domain Bacteria; kingdom Pseudomonadati; phylum Campylobacterota; class Epsilonproteobacteria; order Campylobacterales; family Campylobacteraceae; genus Campylobacter; species Campylobacter anatolicus. Next base: position 133,601 of record NZ_JAGSSY010000004.1, on the reverse strand, counting down.
TCATTTAGATTAATAGCCTTGCTACCTTTGCTTGATTGCTCTTTTTGCTCTGCACTTTTACGAAATGGCTCATCTTCTGCCATAAAAGCCTCCGCTATGCTATCATTTATCGGCAGGCGTGAGGCTACGTGTTTTATAGCTTTAGCCTTATACATCTCTTCAGCCCATTTAGCCCAAATATTGCTTAATCCTTTTGCGTTTTGGTTTGGGCTTGTAGTGCGTAACTGCTCTAACTTTTTAAAAGGGACAAACTCACTAAACTCACTGCCATTTTTATCCGCTACAAAGACTAAAACACCTTTTAAATTTTCAAAAACCCACGCAGGATTAGTCTCATCTCGCTCATCATAATTTGGCACAAAGCTTATATCATCTTTAATGCCTGCAAATTTCATATCAAACTCATCACATTTATAAACGCATATGGCTCTAAACTTCCAGCCATTGCGATATCCTAGTGCGATAAGCCCTTTATAGCCTATCTGTAATTGTGCTTCTTTGTTATAAGGCACTACGTAGGCTTGTCCGAATAGCTTATTTGGGTTTAGTCCGATTTGAACTATTTGCATTGCGGTATTTACTATGCTTTCTGTGGAGCAATTAGATAAATTACCATCATTTACCATATTTACGATTGCACTCGCAAAGGCTGAAGCTTTGGATTTATCGCCGTTTGTTATGGTTTGTATCTGGCTCATTTTTGCACTGATTAAGCTTCGTGCTTTGCTCTCTCTTTGTGCTTTACTCTCTGTTTGTATGTTATGCATTTTTTATCCTTTCATCTTATTTTGTAATTTGTAAATAGTAATCATCATCATTTGTATATCTCATAGCGACATCAATCTCTTTAAAAACTCCGTCCATTTGAATTTGAATATTGTTTAAAGCTCTTGTAATCTCGCTATCTTTAAATTTCTGTTTTTGCTTAAGTTCATTTGCTTTTTTAAAGTAATAATCACGCTCAAGCCTTGCATTATGCAATAATGCTCTTAAGCTCTCTTTTCCTATTTGGCTATCATCGATAACTTCTGCGTCATATATCTCAGACATTCTAATCTCTGCCACACAAAGCCTGTGCTTTAGTCTTAATATCTGCTTGTTACGCTGAGCTATCTGAGATTTATAACCGTTTATTTGGGATTGGTGGTGTTTAAATTTAAGGGCTTGAAGTTCTGCTTCCATTATATTAAAAGCTTTGATAAACTCAACTTTCCATTTATAGGCTTTTTCGCCTGTAAAACCCATAACTAGCAAAGAAAAGCCATCACGGGTTAGATTGTAGCAGGGTAAAACACGCCCGGTTTTGTCTATGTAGCTATGTTTGGCGAAATTTTGATTTTTAAATTCATCGTTTGGAAGTTTGTTTATAACTCTTAAAACGCTATCGTGGCGTTTCTCAAAAACTTGACCGAGCTCGAGAGAGCTTATAAAAACTCTCTCATCGCTTACTTTAAAATTTACGTTTATATCGTTTATAATAACGGCTTTCATTTTGCACCACCCATCTTATAAACGATAACGGCGAGTAACGCAACTATAACTAAATCCAAGATAGTATTAAAAACTTCCATTCTACCGCTCCTTTGTGGTATAATTTCAGAAGGTAAAGCATAAAGCTCCTACTCGGTCAAAGGTGGGCTAACCTAGCCCCTTAACCCTTTGGCTATCTTTTTATCTTTTTGATAAGCAGATAGACTAACGCTAACTTGATGATGGCGGTCATCAAATCAACTACCGAAATAAAAACTTCCATCGCTTTACCTCCTCTTATTTATTTCTAAACTATGAATATCATTGTTTAGATAAGATAATTATAGCTATTTTTAATAGTTTTGTCAAGAGTAAAAAGATGTTTTTAGAAGTTTTTTATAAATTTTTAGATGAATATCATAGTTTTTTACTCACCACAATTTTGCGGTGAGTAAAATTAATCGTCTTTGAGTGCTTTTTTTAAAACGCTTTTTAATTCGCTGTATTCTTTTAGCTTTTCTTTTAAAATTAAGTTTTCTTGATACATTTGTATTGACTTACTCATCGGCATACTTAATTCACCTTTTGCTATTGCTGAATGTATTGTCGCTTCCGAATTTCCGATAATCTCCGCCAACTCTTTATAAGTTAGCCTCATTTCTTTACAAAACGCTTTTAATTCATCTGCCGTCATCTTATCCCTTCCTTTATTAACTCATATTATAGCATATCTGGCTTTTATAACCGTTTATTTGGGATTGGTGGTGTTTGTCTTGTTTGTCCTTAAAAGCTTCAAGCTCTGAGATTTTATTAACAAGCTCTAAATTTTTCTTTCTTGCACTGTGTGCTTTTTCAAGCTCGGCATTAATAGACTTTTCAAGCTCCATCTCAGCCCAAAGTCTGAAATTTTTCGCCTGTGGGCTACGGATAAACATACCAAGTTTAATAATACCGCGGAGCGTCCATTTAATGAGTGGTCTATTTCGGTCGTTTTTGCAAACTATGAAATGGGTATTTTCGATTATTTCGTCTGAATGATTTTTTAAATGGTCTTTAACCGTATCTTGTGAAATGCCATAATTTTTTGCAACTTGCTCTGTTTTAAAGAGTGTTTGAAGTGTAATATTTTGCATAAATTCCCCTTTTTTGCGATTTTGCAATTTAGGGGAATTGTTAAGTTTGATTAGTGTTGCGGTTTTCTTTCTTCTTTATGTTGCTTGTATAATTTATAGCTTACATAAGCAAAAAGTATAGCCGTGATGGCTAAAATAAGATTTTGACCTGCCATTATCTACTCCTTTTTTCTAGTGAGATACAAATCCACATAATACCAACGCTCAAGGCAGTGATTAGAAAAGATTGTATCGTTAAAACGCCATTTAAAAGGGCGAAACTACCATTTACAAATAAGCCTAAGCCTATGTTTTTTATTAGCTCGTTCATTTTTTATATTGTAGCAAACTAATCTAAATTTAACAATTCCACCTAAAAGAACAAAATCTAATATTTTATTAGATTTATATAGAAATTATACAATATTTTATTATATTTGTCAATATATTTTATAATAATATATTTGATTTTTAAGAAATAATCATAATTTTTTATTAGAGTTTTAATAGGGGGAATTTTCCCTTATTAAAAAACAGCGTCTTTTAGGGCATTTTTTAGATTTTCATATTTTGATAGCTCCTTTTTTAACTCTTCGTGTTCTAGCATAAAATTTAGAAATTTTTGTGTTTGTTGGCTTACTTTATTGTTTGATACCGCATTATTTAAACTATCAGCACTCATTCCTATTCTCTCCGCTAACTCCCTTTGTGTTATCCCTAGCTCAGAGCATACGCGTTTAACTATGTTTTCCTCTGCCATCTTATCCCTTCCTTTATTTTTAACTCATATTATAGCATATCTGGCTTTTATAGCCTTTTTCTGGCAGACTAGGCTGCTTTTTTCTTAAATGCTTCACAAATTTTAGCAGATAATGCGACCTGTCCTTTAGCCGTAATGCGTGTGGTAAATCTCTCTTTATTGCCCTTTGTAGTGATTATGATTTGTGGTATAACTTCAAAATATCCAGCGTCTAGCCATTTTTGAAATGGGATATTGTCTTTCATTAGATATTTTTCATCTCTTAACCATTTAAAAATTCTATTTCGCCCAACGCGGACATCGTTTTCATCGCAAAGCGTTTTTATAAAATCGCCTATTAATGCACTTGTTGCACTTGCTTCAACGCTTTTAGCAAAGCTAATATAATGGGTGTTCGCCTCTTTTTCAAGTTCAAGAGCTTTCCGCTTTTCTCGCTCAGCCTTTAAATCAGTTGCTAGTTTTATAATGGTGTCAGGATTTGATAAAACCTCCTGTATCTTAGCGTCTGTTAAATATCCGCCGTGCTTTCTAATGGTTGGCAGGATTTCACAATTTATCCATTTGCGAAATGGCTTAGCCTTTAATTTGTCACTTCGCATAAGCACAAAGTAAAGTTGTGGCTCGGTTATAAATGTTGCGTTTTGTTCTCTGCCTAGGTTATCAAGTATGGGGTAGATTAAATCTAGGTAGTCGTCAAACTCCGATTTTATGGACTTCTTTACGTCTGAAGAGTTTTGTATCTCTAAAACTCTGCAAACATCAGCCAAACAAAAAAGCGGTTCATTGTTTTCATCAACCGCAACTCTAATCTCGAAATTTTCATTTTTAAAAATTTCTAGGTTCATCTTTCCACCTTTTTGTATTAATTATTTTTAAAATTACAGTTTGAAGCTTTCTGTTAAGCCTGGCATTTTCAAGAAAAAACGTCAATTATACGTTAATTATTGATGGGTCCACAGTATGCAATTTGTTATTTGTATAAAATAGGCGTAAATTTACACCTATTTTGAAAGTTCTTTAATGATAAAAGCTAAATCATCGAGTGTTTGAAGCTTTCTGTTAAGCCTGGCATTTTCAATGTAAGGCCACAGAGCTTTTTGCATAGGCGTTGAAATGTTATCGGTTCTTGCTGCTTTGCTTACGGCTTCCTCACTATATCCTATTATCTCTCCAAGTTGTCTATAAGTCAGATTAAGTCGTCTGCAAGTTCGCTTTATTATGTTTTCATCACTCATTATTTTAACCTTTCTGTTACCTCTTTTATAAAATTTTTTGCGTCTAAAAAGTAGTTTGGATAGGCTTTTTTTAGCTTCTTAACGCTATCTACGTTAACTAAAACGCTCTGCGTGGTATCGCTTGTCTCCATACTTTGATACATTGTTTGTGCTAAAAATTGTTCGCTTTTGTTAAAAGAGGTTAGTTTTAATATCCCATCCTTTGCGTCTAAAACCATAAGATAAAAACTTTCGGTGCTACCGCCTTTTTCTAGCTTATTAGCTACCACATTTAGCCCCTTTAACAAAAAAAGTATATTGTGTTTTTCGTCCAGCTCTTTTATCTCATATTTATGCTCTTTTTTGCCAGCAAAAAGCTCAGCACAAAGCCAGAAAAAATGTTTAAAATGCTCTTCGCCATAACCTGCTTTAATGTTTGTGCTACTACGCAAGGCTAAAATTTCAACCGCCGTCGCCCAATAGTGTTGCAATAAATCTCTTAGTTGCAATTCTATGTGATAGTTTTTTATCTCGTCTATCTTTCCGTTATATTTAAATACTATATGATAACTCCTATATCCGTCCGCCTTTGGCTCGTCTATATAGTTGTTTATTTTAACGATTTCAAGGACGCTTTTATTACTTTTATAAACATCTTTGATATTTTTAGCAAACTCCATCACGTCAATACTGTTTTTAAATACCGCTCTAACTCCGCCAATATCTTGCATTCTATCTAAACACATACCATCAAACCGCACAAGCTTTGCCTGTATAGAGCTTAAACGTTTAAGGCGTCTAGCTATAAATAGAGGCTTTGGTAATTTTTTAGATATTGTCTTAACCAGCATTTTCATTAGTTGGATGTGGTTTGACCTAAAAGTTGAGATAGTATTTAAGTCGTCTTTTGTATGGCTCATATTTTTTAAATTTAGTCCTGCTTTTCTGAGTATGTTGTTTGATATCCTCATCCGTCCGCCTTGATTATAAATTAGCCCATTTTAGCCAAAAGTATTTTTAAAAATCTTTAACTACTCATAAAATTTCCACGCGGGCAGACTAAGCTCACGCACGGCATTTATCCTCTCTCCATCAAACTCCGCATACCCCCACCACTCATCTCGCTTTAAACAAATTTTATAAAGGTTTAAAAGCTCTTTATAGCGTTTGCGACCTTGCTCGATAGCTTCATCATCAAGCACATAAAATCCGACCATAAAGGGCTTTTTACTCTCAACCGCGATAAATAAAAAGCTATTGACAACCTTATTGTTTGCTCTTAATATATCAGTATAAAAGGCGTTTTGAATATGATAGTTAAAGTTTGCCACACTCTTTGCAAATCCTGACGCACTCGCGTCACTTGTGGTCTTTAAATCAATGACTAATCCTAGTTTTTCATTATAAAAATCTGGTCTACAACGCACCGCTACATCATCAATAGTGCTAAAATAGCTCTGTTCGCTAAGTCCATCGCGTAAAAACGCCCCGGTTTGCTTCATATCTAAGACACTTTTAGCCATATTTAAAGCAAGCTCATACTCGCTAGGCGTTAAGATATAGCGGTCATTTGCCTCATTTTTAAACTTCTCATAAATAGCCCTGCCATCTTTGGTGCGTTTATCACAAATAGGCTCAATGATAAACTCATTTTTAAAATCAAGCGGTTCAAGGACTAGCTTATGCACGGCTGAGCCTAAAACCAAGGCTTTGCTCTCATCTTTAAACTCTGCTTTGTGTTTAAAGTGATATGGGCTTTTTGCTAAAAGGTCTAAATCAGACTTTGAGATTTCAGGGCGTGAGTGATAGGATTTGATATTCATCGTTTTATCCTTTTTAGTTTAAAATTTAACCTATCGCCAAGTATTATAAAGCCTCTTGATAGCCAAATGGCATTAAACTCTACCCAGCTCATAGCATAGTCTCCAAAAAAGCTTCGTTTACAATATTTTTAATCTCATCATAATCAAGCTCGTCATAATCTCTTATTATCTCATTAAGCTCATCAACTACCGGGATAAAAAACTCTGACACTCTTTCATAAAGCTCATCAGCCAACTCATTTACTCGGCTTTGTCTTTCTTCATATCTCATAATGTCATAATCGAGCGGGTCCATTTACTCTCCTTTCATCTTATTTTGTAATTTGTAAATAGTAATCATCATCATTTGTATATCTCATAGCGACATCAATCTCTTTAAAAACTCCGTCCATTTGAATTTGAATATTGTTTAAAGCTCTTGTAATCTCGCTATCTTTAAATTTCTGTTTTTGCTTAAGTTCATTTGCTTTTTTAAAGTAATAATCACGCTCAAGCCTTGCATTATGCAATAATGCTCTTAAGCTCTCTTTTCCTATTTGGCTATCATCGATAACTTCTGCGTCATATATCTCAGACATTCTAATCTCTGCCACACAAAGCCTGTGCTTTAGTCTTAATATCTGCTTGTTACGCTGAGCTATCTGAGATTTATAACCGTTTATTTGGGATTGGTGGTGTTTAAATTTAAGGGCTTGAAGTTCTGCTTCCATTATATTAAAAGCTTTGATAAACTCAACTTTCCATTTATAGGCTTTTTCGCCTGTAAAACCCATAACTAGCAAAGAAAAGCCATCACGGGTTAGATTGTAGCAGGGTTGCTTTCGCCCTCTGCTATCTGTGTAAGAAACGAGCTTAAAATTTTGCTCGTTAAAGTCACTAAAAGGTAAATTCTTGATGGTTTCTAAAATATCTTTGTGTTGTTTATTAAAAACATTCGCTAGGTGTAAGGTATCGCAAAATACCACCTCATTTTCTACTACAAATTTAACATTTACATTATTAATTAAAGCATTCATTTACCACCGCCAAAGTTAAAAACGTAAATTGTTAAAAGGGCTAACGATAACATCGTTAAAACTAATGCTACTTCCACTTTAAAATCCTTTATGGTAAAATAGCTATCAGTGTGTAAGTGATGAGTGGCTAACGCCACCCACCAAGAACTAAAATTGCAGCTGCTATCTGCAAGATTAGTAAAACAATTTCTAAGGTTAGCTTGACCTTTTTCATTGTCTTACACCTTTTAGCGAATTTCAAAGGTTGAATATCAACCTTTGACACGCATATTATAGCTTAATTTAAACCTTTTGTCAATACTTTAAAGCTTAAATTATACCTTTTTTATAAAATTTCGGTTGAATATCGGCTTTTTGTGGATTTTTTAATCAGCGGAAAAATCCGCCGATTAAGATTTATTTAATGCTTTTTATAAAAGATTTAAAGTTTTCAAACTCTTTTAATTGATTTTGTAGTTCTAAATTTTTAAGATATAGTTCTATTACTCGCTTCATAGGTTCGCTTATATTCCCGCTATTAATAGCGGATTTAATAGCCCCTTCACTATACCCTATCAACTCGCCAAGTTGTTTATAAGTAAGACCCAGCTCTTTGCAAGTTTTTTTTATTATGTTTTCATCACTCATTATCTTTCCTTTATAATTTTAAAACTTGTTGTGTCTGCTCGGCTTGTGAGCTAACTTCTAAAATATCATCTAAAAAATAATCCGTGTCAATAACATTAAGGTCTTTGTCAATAAATGAATTTGTTATAAGTGTGCCACTTATCCTATCGCCATAACGCAGAGCTATCTCGTGGCTTTTTAGTTTGGTTATCCAAGCCTCATCGATGATTTTCACATCGATAGCTTTATCGTGAATGATAGTCCATTTGCTAGCTCCTGCAAGGTCTGGCTTTTTTATAATAAATGAGCCTTGAAACTGACTTTTTTGCGTGATAACATCATCTAAGTCATCGGGGCTAAACTCATACTTTACTTTTGTCGTTATCTCGTGGTCGATATAACCACAAAGTGCTGCGTTTAACTCATCAATGCTATTAATGAAATTTGATACATTTTTAAAAAAATCAGCACCGCCATCTGTCTTAAAATCAAAATGTAGCGTGTAGATTTTATCCATTATTAGCCTTCGTTTGTTTTTGTTTGTAATTTGCATTTTAACGCCCCTTTTTGAAATTTTATCTCTCAAATAGGGCGTTGATTTTTAGTGTTGTGTTTTTCTGTCTTTTGTGATTTTATTTAGATACCACATTGCATATATTAGCGTTGCGGTAGAAATAGCTAAAATTATTGTTTGTGCTTCCATTGTATCTGCTCCTCTCTTTGGATTAAAACGCCAAATATTAAAATTTTAGTGGCGATAAGTGTAGCTAATACCGAGTTTATGGTAAAGCCGTTTTGTGTAATGGTAAAAAGCCCATTGATAAAAAAGCCAAGCCCAAAGTCTCGTAAAAGCGAACCGGTTAAACTATTCATAGCAGTATTTTAACACAAAATTTAATGTTACTTCTACATTTGGCATTATATCGCCTTTTTTATTTATTATGGGCTAGCTTTTTAATTTTATCTTTAAATATAAAATAAGCTATTGTAGAAACAATGGCTAGGATAGTTGAAAACCAAGCAAGTGCGTCCATTTTTTAATCCATTTCTTCATTTTTAGCCCTTTAACTTATAATACACTAAAAAGCAATAAAACATACTTAAATAAATTGAAATAAATTGAAATAAGATATTTAACTCATATATCAAATTTATTATTTTTAATTTAAACTTAAGAATTTTATATTTTTGATTAAATGCCTATCTTTGCGTCTAAAATATCTAAAAATTTTAAACAAATAGCGTAAAAGCGGTCTTATAAATCTCATCGGTTAGCCTTAGAATTTAATGTAAAAAGATATAATCTTACTTAGAGACTAATATATTAATTGAAGTCGCAAAGATTTTATTAACGGCGGTTTTTATTAGCTCCTCTTTGCCTATTTTTACGGCTTGTTTTAGATTATCGCCCAAACTTTTACCGTCTATGCTTTGGGGCGTCTTCTTTAAAATTTCAAGCCCTTTATGAGTTAAAACCGCACCCATTATCCCACCTTTAGTGCATTGCTCTACTTTTATAAAGCCATTATCACAAAGCCATATAACAGTATAATAGATGATATTATTATGCTTTATTAGCTCTATCTCGTCGCCAAAGTCGATACCATCACGCAATAAATTAGCCATCTTTTCATCAAAAGGCAGTGGGAATTCATCTATCAACCGTGCAAAAAGCACCCCGGCATAATAATTAAATAGCTCAATGTTTTTATTTTCCATCTTTACCTCCTTTTTAAATTATATCTTTTTACATTAAAGTGGACTTTTTAGCAGAATTTTAAAAACGAACCTAAAAACTATCCTAAAAGTTCGCTTGTGGTCGCTAGGGCAGTCTGCCTCCCTAGTGCACTTCCGATAAAACCAGATTAACCGCTACTCGCGGAGGCTCTGTCGGTCAAAAGCTTTTTGCCTATCCAGCCTTTTTTGTTTTGATAGCTAAAGTGTATTATAATTCCACTTAAATTTATCTTAAAAAAGTGGATAAAAAATACACTTTAAAAAATTTATTTTGTGCTATAATTTTGCAAAAATTACCACAAAAGAAAAAAGGTTTATGTTATGGGCGTAAGGGAGCACTTGATAAATAGTATAGATATAGAAGGTGATTTTATTAGACAAAGGTGGGATAGAAGTGAAAAAGAATATGACGACTACCAAGAAGCCATAAGCAACATAACTAATGAGATAAAAAAATTAAATAAAAAAAGAGGCGAACAATCTTTAATAAAATGGGCGGTTGCATTTGTGATAAAAATCGCTGTGATTTTTTTGTGTTAATGGTATGTGGACAAGGGTTTGGTGGTATTGATAACCTTGCACTTATTGTGTTTGCTGTGTCTGTTTTATTTGCGTACCAATCACAAAATAATAAATTTATAAATGATGTTTTGGCACTAACAGAAGCGACTGTTGTTTGGCAAAATTTAGCCCAAAACATAACCAGTGAGTATTTAGCAAAAACAAATGAAGAAGTTTAGTGTTGTGATTGTGTCGGCGTCGGATACTTCGATGATTTTATCAGAGAGCAAAAGTGGAGAAAATATAAATAATACGGTTAGGAATTTTACTCTCAAAAAATATCTTATTAAATTATTTTTTTAATTCTTTTATATACTCCCGCAATGGAATATCTGCATTATATACACTCTCTACCAATACTTTGTATTCACCAACCATTTTTTCTTCGGATATATTTTTTTCATAGTAATCACTGATGGCCAATGCAAATTTATTTACGTCTATGCAATTTAGCCGAATAATAGTTAAATACCCTATTGCCTCAATATTGGATGTAAGCTCAATAATGTTGCCGTCATAATCTTTTTTTAATACTTTTGAAAAACAGTCTTTTAAAATCGACAAGCACTCTTTTCTTTCACTGTCTATTTTTTGAAACCTATCTTTAGTTAATAAATATACAAAGTTGATAAACGTAAAAAATATGGCTATTAAAGAGAGCCAAAATGACACATCCAATAACATATCCATTGTGGGTTACTTTGTTAACGGCTTAGAAAAAGCCCTGAATTTTTCTTCTAATTTGGGATTGTCAATGCTAAATAATTTAATTCTCCTAAAAAATTCATGTTCTCCCAATTGTTCGTATAGAGGGGAAAATGCTTCTGATAAAAAAGATGGGTTAAAGGAGGTCTTTATATTGCTACCGTCTATTTCTATAATGTCGTATTGGCTTAACAAATTGTTTAAAACGTCTTCTCTAAATTCTTGACCTGACTTGTCTCCAAGCTTTCTATATCTAGGTCCTGGGGCATCTGTAAAATTCTCGGTAAAATTATATATAATTTTGTTTCCCATTGTTATACTCCTGTCCTTAAATCCCTTATGGACCATCTAATAAACGTCCCTTGTATTTTGGATTTTAATCGTATTATTTTATCATGTTTTGTTAAATATAAGAACTCATCAGTAGCAACTTCCAGACAAGCTTCCTTATTATGGTCTTGACTAACGGTATCTATGAAATTTTTAAATGCTATCATCCCAAATCCTCTGTTATTGTTTTTATCTTTATATTTTGATAAATTGGATTTACACAAAGTTCTTAGTGTACTTTCTTTACCAATGCGTCTTGATATGCGGTAAAATTTTTGGACAAATTTATTCCTGCCCATCTCTAATGATTTGAATATTCCAATGCCTGTATCATAAAAAATAAATTCAATCTCTTTTTCTTTTTTATTATATGCCCCCATAAACCATATTTTTTTATCACCGTCAAAATCAACGAAAGCATGTTCGCTAGAGTTTGCCATCGCTTCGAATATTGCATCGAATAGCTCGTCTTTGTTTTTTTCTAAAATTTCATCTTTGCCTGTAAAAAAATCTATAATTGGATAATGAAATTCGTTGTCTATACTTTCACCATTTCTATAATCTATCTTTAAATACTTACGCCCTTCCTCAACAGCTTCTTTTTTAGGATTTATGCATAACGCATCCCAATACCCTATCGCAGCCAATCTTTGGTCTATTGATTTAGCAGGGGAAACCTTGCCACTTCTTATTAATTTTTCCCCGTTAAAAATATTATTTATACCAACGGTCATTAGGAGTATGGAGGCATTGTCTATTATGTCCATTTTCCTGTGGTCTATTGACACCATATAGCTATGTCTTTTGGTTTTATACTCTTTTAGTCTCTCTAGCGTAGAATTTAGAATTTTAATATCTTCAGGAAAAACTATTTTTTCAGGCATATCAATTTTGCACAGCACTTTATTTCTGTGATACATATCACGTGGCGGGGTAAGTAGATGTTCGCGATTGCATCTTTTATTTTTTCGTTTAAATAATTTTTTTATCTTTCTTTTTATGTTTGAAATATTCTTTTTAGAGGATGCTCTGCTAAGTTTAACAAAAACTTTCATGTTTATTTACCTTACTATGCTCTTTAATGCATCAAATAAATTTTTTGCTTGTTTATCTGTCATAACACTATCATTTATATTTTTCTCTCTGCTTATCCAATCCAGCCCTAAATTCTTAAGCATTTGCGGTTAAAACCCTAATGCCCTAAGTCTAGCTTTTCGGTTATTTCTTACTGACCTTTGTATGTCTGTTACCTTTATCATGCGAATTTCCATTTTTATATCAAATCTTTTGGTTTCAAAATCTTGGTTTATTGGGATAAAAATATGCTGTTTGTTTTTGGTGTCTTTTTTATAAATTTTAATAGCACTCTCTCCATCAACTTGATAATGTACTAAGTCGCCGTCCATAATATCAAGAGTGGGGTCACAAATCACTTGGTCGCCATCCTCTATCATAGGGCTCATACTATCGCCATTAGCGATAACGGCATACATTTCACTGTTCCAGTCTTTGGCTAGAGTGTATGTGTATATGTCTGTTTCTTGGAGTGTGCTTGTGTCAGGTATACCACAACTAGCACTTCCTACGATAGGGATTTGTTTTACTGGAATAACGTCATCAAAACCTAAAATCATCTGATTAGCATCTAGTTTTAAAAATTCTCCTATTAATTTTATTCTAGGTATTTCAGGCACAGCCCTACGACTATCATCACTCCTAAACCACGATTTAACGGTGTCAATAGGCGTTACAATACCCCTACTTGTCAAAAAATCTGCCAAATCTTGCTGTGTTATCTCAAGTTTTTTCATAGTTTGTTTTACCAACAAAAAGTTAAAATTTTTACTCATAATATTTTCCTTAATAGTGGATTATATATCCACTATTATATAATATTTTTATTCAGAATTAAGAGTATCTAAATACCACTTTTTAAATTTATTTTAAGTGGAATTATAATACACTTAACTTATGAAAAAAGTTATTACATATAAAATTTTAAAAGATTTTTTACTCGGATTTTACAAATATGAAACAGTAAAGCAAATACTAAGACCAAATTTTAGACTACAACCAAGGTATGAAATAATGAAAAATGCCTGGGCTGAGTTGGGCGTACCATTTCAAGCTTGGGAAAATATACGTGCTTGGCTATCCGAGCAAGAAGCAAAAAAAGACTAGAAAGGAGAGTAAATGAGTGAAGAACAAAAAATAGACTATGAGGCTCAAGCTAAACGTTTTAATAAGGCGTTTAGGAAAATATCTAAAAAACTAAGAGGGTTTGGGATAAACGACTAAACTAAGATGATAAGGCTCTTAGTAGCGTATTTTAACTACGATGAGCGACTAAAGTGCCACAACCTTATTCTGAGACGTGAATTTGGTTGTAAATAGTATTATAAATATCAGAAATCTCTTTGGCGACATCTACCCTTGGTATATCTTCGTAGGTGTCGTCATATTTGTTTGTGTCGGTGTATATTTTTAGCTTTGTATAGCTAACAACGATTTTGGTTAGCTCTAATGCTATTTCTTTGTCTGTCATATAAGTCCTTTAAGTTAAATTTTTTAGCTTGGTCGCTCAGGAATTTTACTAAAGAGCCTATATAAAAGTCAAATTTATTTTAACAACCGCCCAAATTTTTACTCTCTCAACAAAGGGCGGTTTTTAAAGTAAATTAAAAGGAGAGTGAAAATGATAAAGCAAACTTCAATACAAGCCTACAAAGAGCTAAAGCCGTTTTTAAATGGTAAGCGTAAAGCTATTTATGAGCTGTTTTTACAGCATAAGGACGGAGCAACAAGACAAGAAATATCACGCTGGTATCATCAGAGTATAAATATCGTTTGCGGTCGCACTAATGAGCTTTTAGCAAATGGCTATTTAAAAGTAGTTGGAACTAAAAAAGACAGCCTATCGGGCAAATAAAATGAAATTTTAAAAGCGGTTTGGAGGGTGTAAGATGAATGAAAATTTACAAAACGGCTACTCAATATGCTTTAATGTGTGGCTTTTTGATGAGAGAATACAAAATGAGCTTAGGCTGCTACTTTTAATCTCATCACTATCAGCCAAAAACGGCTATTGTCACGCAAGCAATGAATACTTAGGCGAGAAGCTAGGCAAATCAACCGACACAATTTCAGCAGGTATTACCAAGCTTAGAAAGCTGGGTTATATCGAGGTTGAAAACAAAAAATTCGGAGCGGTAACAATCGATAGAAAAATAAAGCTTTTAGCCTTGGAAAGAGCAAATCAGACGCCAACGGAAAAAATGCAGACGCCAACGGAAAAAATACCCATTCGCCATATAATGTATGCGCGCGAAATAATAATACAAACCAGGAAAAATATAAATTATTAAAAATACAAACTAATAAAAATACAAACTATAAAAATTTAAACCCCCTACCCCCTTTGGGCGAAAACGATTTTCGCCTCCCTCATTTTCTGGACCCAAAGGTGTGGAGTGATTATTTAAAATACAAAAAAGAGCATGGTTGGCATTTTAGTGCAATGGGGATTGATATGTGCTTTAGGGATTGGACTAAATGGTATAACGAGGGCATAGACGTAAATGAGTGCATAAGAACTTCAATGCGTAACGGCTATAAAGGCGTATTTAAGACACAAACTCAAAATAAATCAACACAAATCAATCTAAACGACTACGTTAAATTTGGCTTAGACCCTGCTTTACTGGGTGGTTTTATCGAGATAAACGAGCTATCAAACACTACGCAAAAGGATACAAGATGGATAGAGTGCAAATAATCAAAGAGGCGTTAAATTTAAACAATACTCAAACTCTAGTAATAGCAAATCTAATAGCAAAAATCCCAGATGAAAGGCTTATAGACTTTTTTGCGTTTCGTATGGCTTTTGTAGAGCCTAAACAGAGTGTAGAGCTCATTACTAAAAAAGCCGTTTTTGCTTATAGAAAAATGCTTACGCTTGAAGCTATTAAAAATGGCGAGTTTAGATTTAAAAGCATTGACGGCGTGATAGAGTTCGTACAAACTTTTTTTAAAAATGAGAGACTGTGCTATGGGGCTAACCCATTTAAAGATTTTGTTGTTTTGGGTGTTGATGAAAAAGGTAACTTAATAAATCACTATAAAATAAGCGACTACGGCAAACCTACCCAGCTTAGTTGTGATGATGAGTGTGAAGTTTATGAGTGGCTGTTTAATAATCAAGAGCGAATAGGCGTTATTAAATACATAAGCCAAAAAGATACACCCGCAATAAAACAAATCTCAAACGATACACCAATAGACCCTGATGCACCAGTAGAAATAAACAGAGAAAAATTAAAAGAGTATGGCATAAAATTTGGCTTTAAAAAGGTGTCAGCGTGATAGTAGAAAGAGAGATTAAGGCTGTTGTGGTGCGTTTAATAACGCCTACGGAGTTTTGTATAAATTTTTTAGATGATGATGGCAATGTAGCTGGTGGTTTTAAGAGAGCTAGTTTATAAGCTAAGTGGTAGCAGGATAAAAGAGTTGCTTTATAAGGAGAATAAACTCAGATGAGATTTAAAAATAATGGCACAAGAGGGGTTATTTTGAAGCCAGTTTATACGCTTAAGATTGAAAATTTAGCTTATAACCCAGTTCCATACAAACGCACGACGCAAAGGCAAAAGTGGGTAGATAAGGGCTATCAAAAATACCTAGCGTTTAAAGAGCTTTTAAGGTGGCATTTTAAAGCTCAAAACAAAACCGAGCCAAAGCTAAAAGGACGCTATCACGTAAGCCTAATAGCAACGTATAAAGACAAAACGCACGGCGATACTGATAACATAGCAAAGGCGGTAAATGACGCACTGTTTAGCGATGATAAGCTTGTAAGTGGGGATTATGATTTTAGATACGGCGAATACGGCGGACTTGAAGTTAAGATTTATAAGGTGGAGTAATGGTAAAAGTTACAGAAAAGACAAAAGAGCTAATAAGGGCTGAATATAAAGCAGGAGCTAGTAAAAAAAGCCTAGCTAAAAAATATGAGATAAGTATTGGTTATGTTTTTAAACTTTGCAACGGCTTACCGCAAGAAAACGCCGAATTAGTAAAACAGCAAGTAGCCATAAATACGGCACTTTCAACGCAAAGTGAAACAGAAAGTGAAAGCGTTTGACGAAATAGTGAAAGAGCAGACAAAGCACCTTATTTATTTTCAAAGTAGAGCACTTATTAATCAAAAAAAGGCTGATGAGCTTTTAAAAACAGCGACTGAAATTTCAGAAGTAGAAGTCCACTCACGCATAACAGCAAGAAATAAAGAGACTGTGCTAGGCAAAGAGCCGATGACACAGATAAATAACACAAACGCACAACAGACAAAAATCACGATTGAGCGAAAGGAGATTAAGTGATTAATCTCTCCTTACAATACACCCCGCAGCAAAAGCAGGTCTTTTTTCAAAACACAGCAAGATTTACTACGATTGAAAAGGGCAGACGCTTTGGCTTTACTAAAGGCACAGCGAATGCGTGTATTGAGTGGCTTTTAGAGGGACATAAAATTTTATGGGTTGATACGATGAATGCAAACTTAAAACGCTATTTTTACCCTGAGCTAAAACAATTACCAAGGGATTTGTGGAACTATAATGCACAGGATAAACGGCTAAATTTAGGCGAAGCTTGGCTTGATTTTAGAAGTGCAGAACGCCCTGAAAACATAGAGGGCTTTGGCTACGATATAGTGATTTTAAACGAAGCGGGGATTATTTTAAAAGACCCATATTTATGGGATAATGCGATTTCCCCAATGTTGCTTGATAATCCAAAATCACGTGCATTTATTGGCGGAGTACCAAAGGGTAAGAATAAATTTTATGAACTAGCACAACGTGGAATGAAAAATGAGAGTGGCTGGGTAAATTTTCAGTTTAGCTCGTATGATAATCCGCTGCTAAATCGTGAGGAGATAGATAGATTAGTTTTAGAACTTGGCGGTGCTGATAGCCACGTGGCTAGGCAGGAGATTTTGGCGAGTTTTTAGACACGACAAGCAACGCCGTTTTTAACCTTGCAATGATTGAGAGTGCTATAAATAGAGCAAGTTTGTACGAACCAAACGCAAAGGCTGTATGGGGTTTGGATGTGGCACGTGAAGGCGATGATGAGAGTGTTTTATGTGTGCGTAAGGGAAACAACGTGTAGGAGTTTAAAAGTTACCGAATAAACAGCGTGACCGAACTTGCAAGAGCTATTTACGCTGAGTATGAGAGGGCAGAAGTTAAGCCAGTTGCAATTTTTATTGATAGCGTAGGTGTTGGTGCTGGTGCTTATGATGGGCTTTGTGATTTAGGGCTTAGAAGTATCGTGCGTGAAGCAAAGGGCAGTTTTAAGGCGAGCAATGAAAAGCAATACGCAAATAAAAGGGCTGAGATGTTTTTTAGGCTAAAAGATAAATTTCATCTTTTATCTTTGCCAAATAATGAGAAGTTAAAAAAACAACTTCAAATGATTAGCTTTACTTTTGACAAAGGAGAGCGTTATTTAATCGTGCCAAAAGAGATAATTAAAAAAGAATTTGGCGTAAGCCCTGATTTTGCTGACAGCTTGGCACTTACTTTTTTTGATGAAATTTTAACGATAGAAAAACGAGAGGTTATGGATGATGATTATGGATTTTGGTAAAAATTTAAAAAAATCAAAAAACTGCAAAAAAGGAGTAGATTTTGCAGTGGCAATTTGATTATATTCGCTCAAACATTAAGCCACAAACTATAAGGCAAATCTCACAATTAGATGATGAAAGCCTTGTTTTAGTAATGGCTGGACTTATTTGTAAGTTAGTGGGTGGGCTTAAATACGTGCCTAATAAACGTTACAAAGTCGAACTAGCAAAGGAGCTAATAATAGCAAAATACCCAAAATGGCGTGTATTAGAACTAGCAGAAATAGGCGAACGAACTTATTTTAATATTTTAAAAAGGATAAAAGATGGCAAAAGTTAAAACCCAAAAAGTAGGCGATGAAATTTCAATTTTCATACGTGAAGATGAGTTAAACGCAAAAACCGCAAAGGCAATTTATGAGTTTGCAAAGCCCAAAGGCTATCGCTTGGCAATAAAGTTAGCTCAAAGGGTGGCTGGCATTGATGAAAATGGTGTGATGAGCAATGAAACCTTAAAAGCGATAAATGCCATGAAAGAGGATGATTTTATAAAGGTTTTTGAGTTAGAGATACAAGGCTATTAAATGGATACACAATCAAGATTAGCAGAGTTAAAACAAAGAGCTTACGAGGGCTTTATGTGCTATAAGCCTATGCTTGATAAGCTAAATAGTGCCTATTTATTAGCACTTGATGAGGACAAGGCACTTAGTCTTAAAGAGCGTGGCAAGGCTAATTTATTTATCCCGAAACTAAATGCAAAGACAAAACGAATAACAGATGGCCTAAGCGAAACTTACTTTAACACAGATGAGTTTGCAAAACTTGAGTGCTATATTAACTCTGAGCAAAAAGTAATAGATAAGTGGCAAGAGGCTATTAACTATTATACAGATATGATAAAACTTTATAAAGTTTTTATGCCAATTTTTCAAAAAATACCATTTTTAGGCACAGCAGTAGCGAAAATTTACTGGCGAAGCGGACTACTAGTAATTGAGGAGGTGGAGCTTGATGATGTATATTTTGACCCAAATGCAAAGGATCACGATGATATAAGATATATCGTTAATCGCATAAATTTAAGCTATGGCGATTTAAAAGAGCTATCAAAACAAGGTATTTTTAGCAAGGAAGCAGTAAGTGAGATTGTAAGTAATGAAGCCTTTATTTATGAGAGATTAAGCGTTTATGATATTTACGAGCAAGATACAAATAGCCAGTGGAAAGTTAGTACAATTAATGAAAGTGGAGCAGTTTTAAGAGCTGATATTAAGCTAAAAGATGGTTGTCCATTTATAATCGGCTATATGTTGCCACAAGTTAGAGCTTATGATGAAAGCACTTTTGTCGTAGCTTACGGAGAGCCACCACTTGCTAGTATCTTACCGCTTCAAGATGAGATGAATTTTGCAAGAAATGCAATGATAGACGGTATAAACCGCCTTTTAAATCCAAAATTATTAGTGCCACTAAATGCAAATGTAAGTCGTAAAGATTTAGAAAGTATGGGGCCAACATATATCTCACAACCAACAGCTGTGCAGATAATGCCACCACCAAATGTTAGCTTTGCAGTGCAAAAAAATAGCCTAATACAAGCAAGTCAGGCACTAAATGCACAATTTGGACTTTACGCACAAATTGGCGACCCCAATGGAATGATAAAAATTCTAAAAGCAAATGAAAAAATCATACGTGATATTTTGCCACTTTATGGCATTAAAAACGTAAGCGAGTATTTAGGTGATAATGACAAGGAGATATTAAATGCTATCGTTACTGACAACGAACAAATTAACGCAGGAAATAACACAAATTCTATCAACCAACAAGGAGTTAATGGACCTATCAAGACATCAAGCATTTAAGGCAATACTGGGCTATATTTTAGCATTAAGCGATACAAACACAGCAATAGCGTTTGATAAAACAGCTAAAAAGAGTGATAGGCTAAGAGCGATTTATAGGGTCGCTTTGATTGATGAAATTTTAACTTACATACTAAATTGCAAGAAGAATGAGAATGACTGAACAAGACGCAATTAACGCACTGCTTGGCGAGTTTGAGAGCGAAGCAAACGAAATGGGTAAAGAGGAGCAAGAAACACAAGTACAGCAAGAAAATACAGGAGAACAAGAGCCAACGCAAACAGCTATGCCAAATTTAAGTAAAGACGACATAAGCGAAGCAATGCTTAATGCAATGCAAAAGATGAAAAGTACCGAGCAAGAACAGGCACTAAACGCACAAGCACAGGCACAGAGTGAAGCTAAAAACGCAAGTCAACGTGAAATTTTAGAGCAAATGGGACTTGGCGAATTAGCAGGGATGAGTGAGCAGTTAAAAGCAATGCAAGAGCAAATGGCACAACAAGCAGAAGAGGCAAGAAGGCAGAATGTTTTTAATCAAAATATTACTCAGTTTGAAAAAGAGTTTCCCACCATAAACCCAAAAGAATTTGGTGAGTTTGCAAAGGCTAATGGATTTGATGGATACTTAGGCGAGGATTATAATATGTGGCGCTTGGTGGCTAATACAATGCTTCAAATTGCAACGCCAAAACAAAGGACTGATGAGATTATCGGCAATGGTGGTGGTAAGAACGAGATAAGTGCCTTTGAAAGGTTAAAAAATGGTGAGGATGTGAGCGACATAGAGATTGGAGCGGAGCTTTTAAAGAGCTTATAAAGAAAGGATAAACGATGTGGCAAAATCTTTTAAATGGTGTAACCGGTGCCTTAAAAAGTGGCTGGGAGTGGCTCGGTGGAGTGGATAAAAATGGAACAAGTAACGCATTAACGGCACTTGGGACACTTGGTAATATTTATGGCGGATACGAACAAAACAAAATGGCTAAAAAAATGTATGGTATGCAAAAGGACGCTTATGATTTTAATAAAATTCTATCACAAAGAGAGATTGCAAGACAAAATCAAGCACAGCAAATTTTAAATAATGCCTGTGCTAACTCATCACTTGCAAATGGATACGATGATAAGGGGCGATAATGGCTTTTTACAATCCAAACAGGGTTGATTTTAACCCTAATAACGGCATTATAGGGGCAGTCGGCAAAGTTGGCGACGCCCTTTGGGATATTTATAAGACAAACGTTGAGAAAAACCGAAATCAAGCAAGACTAGATGAAACGGCTAGGCATAATGAGTCAGTAGAAAAACACGCAGCCGATAATTTAGCCGCAACTAATGCGTGGCGACAGACAGAAAAAGAAAACGCCGACAGAGCTTATCAATTTAGCATTGATAGATTTAACGCTGAAACTGATTTAAAAAACAGGCAACTAAATGAGGAGATAGCACGTCAAAAAGAGCAAAATGCTTTTAATAACGAATACAAAAACGTACTTTTGGATTTAAAACGAGGCGAAATCACACGAAAACAGCAAGAGATTAACGAAGCTAACGGCGGATTAAGTCCATTTGAGTATTTTAACAATAACAAGGACAACAAGCAGTTTATGGCAATGTTTGGCGGACTTGATGAGAATACAGGGCAAATAGATTTAAACAAAGCGGGGCAAAATTTCGCTAATTACATAAATACAAATAGAATGTGGGGTAAAAATATCACTGATAAATTAAATAAAGATGATGGCTTTGATAAGGAGATGACCCAAATTTTAGACGGAGCTAATAAGCTTAATGCAGTAGGGCAAAAATTTCGTACCTACGGCAAAGAGCTAGATAATTATGATGGTTTAATTGATAGAGTTGGTGACTGGTGGCAAGAAAAATCAGGTAAAGACAATGGCTCACAATCGGCTAGGGATTTAACGCAAATGCTAACAAATGCAGGAGTGCAATTAGCAAAAATGGGTAGAGCCGATAGAGAGATACAAGACTTATCAAAAGAGCTTGGCGTAAGTTTAAACGGCGTTATTTTTGATAATGACACGGCGTTAAAGGCTAGGCGTTTAAGTGAGCGGATTTTTGATACGACAATTGGCGATTTAGCAAACAAAAAAGAAGCCACGAAAGACCCTTACCAAAGATACATAATAAATGAGAAAATAAAAAATCTTACCGAGCAGAAAAGCCAAATTATGGACGCTATTTATAAGCCTAGTGGCGAGAGTAACCAAAATTTTAACTGGCAAAGCGTAAATGGTTTTGATGGCACAGCAACAACGCCTAAAAAAGATAACCGACCGCCACTTGATAAATTTTTTAATTAAAGGATAAAAAATGGGATTTGATTATAACGGAGCTATTAAAGCTGGATATAGCGATGATGAGATAAACAGCTTTTTATCAAATAAAAGTAAGAATTTAGCGAGTAATCAAGCTCAAAGTGTGGTTGGTTTTACAAACGAAGCACCAAAAGCCCCTAATTTAAGCGAAGCAAAACCACACGAAAATAAAAGCTGGTTTGATAGCGTGGTAGATAGTGGCAAACGCCTTTATAAAGATATAACTTCGCCTATTGATTATGCAACAGATAACATAGTAGCAACTTTAACAGGTAAAAGTGCGAACGAAGTAAGAGATAACTATAAAACACAGCAAGATATATCAAAGATAAACCGCACATTATCGGCACAAGAAGCCTTAAATAACGGCACTTTCGCACTAGGTGGATTATTTAAAAGCGATGATGAAAGAAAAGTGGACGCTGATAGGACAAAAGATATTTTTATAAAAACAGCACAAGAGTTAGGTTATGAACCACTTATGGCAAAACATAACGGCGAAATAAAATATGGTGTCCGGCTAAAAAATGGTGAAGTAAAGGATATTACGCCTGATTTTTTAGACCTTTTAGGGGCAAATAGCAATGAAATTTTAGGTTCATTAGCTGGAACTGGCGTAGCACTTGCTACAAAAAGCCCTACCGCAGGAGCAGCCGCAAGAAGCTTATTAGCCACGCGGGCAGCAAGAGCTTTAACTTACGGAGCGGTTGGTAGTGGAGCTGGTGCGGTAGCGGATTATACAAGAAACACAGCCGATACAGACGACGAGTTTAAATTAAGCGAAGCGATAAAAGCAGGTATTAGTGGAGCTAGTAATGAAGCACTAGGAGCTGGACTTGCCCAGCTTTTAAATCCAGTCATTAAAGGCTTTAAGGCAACGGGTAAAATTTCAGCCGATATGATAGGCAAGGTAGCCGATTATATGCCTATTTTAAAAACACTAAGAGAGCAAAATATAGGTGGAGCGTTAAAAGAGTTAGAAGCTCAAATGGGCGGTAAAGAAAACTTAGATGAGTTTTTAAAACAAGCCGATAAAATGGGCGTAAGAGTAAAGATTAACGACAGCTCATATTTAGCAGGAATAGCAAAAGAGGAGCTAGAAAAAGCAGGAGCGAAAATAGATGATTTTAACGCTCAAAATGAGCTAATGCAAAAGGGCAAAGATTTTACGCAAAAGGGCGTAAATTTAGCAAAAGACGGCATAGATGCAGCACAAAATCTGTTTTTTAAAAATGATGAGATAACAAAAAATCAAAGCGACTTTTTAACCGCCACAAGAGGCAATGAGAGAGTAGCTCAAATGGCTAGTAATACGTTAAGCTTAAATGCAACAGCAGCAAATAGGCTAAATGAGATAATTACGGCTGATACAAATAAAATTTTAGATGAGTTTAACACGTTTAAAGGTGCTTAATATATCTGTAAAAGATATGGCTACAAGTTACGAAGCAAGAGTAAAGCAGGAGTTTAACGAGGGCTTAAAGGCGTTAGAGAATAACATAGGTGATATAAAAACACTATTCACGATATACCGACTAGTTGGCAATTTTTAAATGATATAAACGAGCTAAAAGCAAGAGAATGGGGTGGGGTAGCTAACACGAAGCTAAAAAATATCTTACAAAATTTAGCAAATGGTAAAGAAATAGATATAAGCGGGATAAATGGGCTAAGAGCTGAGTTAAACGACTTAATAGCAGACACCCAGCAAAACAGCGTAAAACGCATAGCAAGAAGCATAAAAGATTATGTAGAGAGCGATATTTTAGACGATATTTTAACAAAATCCCCTTTACAAAACGAAGCAAAAAGCCTTTATAAAACAATGGTATCTGAATATAAAGATATGAAAAATATCACAGATAGCAAGTGGTTTAAAACCGCACAAGATACCGACAAGGGCGAAGATAGCGTTATTAAAGCAATGAGTAAGGTAATAGATGAAAAAACCCCAAATAATAGCGTAAATAGCTTTTTGTCAAAGCATAGCGATAAAGACATTTCAAAGGTGGAGCTGGGCTTATTAGAAAGAGCCTTAAACAAATATACATACGACGTAGGCACAAATGGCAAGATGCTAGATATAAAAAGCGTTATAAAAGCGGTAGGTAATCACAATTTTAAAAGTAGTGAAGCAAAGAATTTTACAAATCTACTTAATAAATTAGAGCCATTAATTGGGCAAGATATAAAACTAGCTAAGGCGATAGGAGCGTTTAAAAAAGGCGAAAAATTAAGTCAAGGCATAAGTTCTGACCCAATGGCTAGGATTTATACGATGATGGCAAACCGCACCATAAAAACAGCCCTAAGACTAGCACCGATAATAGGCAGACAACCAGCACTAATACACCACATAGAACAAGCGATTTTAAAGTCAAAAAACTATAATGGCTTTATAAATAACCTAGCCAAAATAACAACTGACCCAAACGTGCCAAATGGCATAAGGGCGGAGCTAAGCAGGTTTTTATCGGCAAAAGATGATTTACCGCCAAAAGGTGGAGTGCCAAAGCAAAGTGAGAATTTTAATATCGTAAGTGAGAGTAAGCCTTATCAATACGCAGAGCAAAACTTTAAAGCCGAGCAGTGGATAAATGATTTAAGCGGTGTATTAAACGATGAATAGGTAGCAAATTTAAAAAGCCTAGCCATAAAACACCCTGAAATGTTTAAAAGCGAAGCGGATGTGTTTAGGGTTATAAAAGAGATTAAGGATAATCCAACGCATTTTTTTAAAAATAATAACGAGCGAAATGCACTAATAGGCAAAGAGCTTAAAAACGGCAAATTTGGCGAAGTTGGTATAAACAAAGAGAGCGGACAAATCATACATACAACGCAAATTAACAAAGAAAAAATAATAAAAGAATTAAATAAAAGGCAAGAAAGGGAGCTAGGTAATACAAAATTACAAAGCGACAGGTCGGCACGCCTCAACCGACACTCTGATACTAGTCAGACAATGGCTACCGCAAAAGCGGGGTCTGTCGCTGATGAGCCTTTACGGGTAGAGACACCACACTCTACACCTCAGTCCGATGAATTATCGCTGAGCAAGGCTGGTAATAATCTACATTCTGTAAAGGCTAGTGATGAAATTATACCACAAAACGGAGCCAAAGACAGAGTTTCTTTAAAAAAAGAGCTAACCACAAAAGAAAACGCCCTTAATACCCTTAAAAGAGTGCGTGAGCTAGGTGATGAAATTAGCGTAAGAAATAAAGAATTTAATGCTAAACGCCTTGAACTAGAGAAAAAAGAGCCATACAAACCACAACTATCGCCGATTTTAAAAAAGGCACAAGAGCAATATAAAAATTTAGGCATAGATATTACGTGGAGTAAAGATGAGTATGTAAATGGCAAGAAAGTAGCAAGGCGTAAAAAGGTAAATTTAAAAGGGTATGATGAGCTAAATGAGAGTTTAGATACGATAAAGCTCTTTGCTAAAACATCTAAAGGAAAAGATAAAGAGATATACGAACAAGTAAGGGGCATTTTACAAAGCACAAAAGATGATATGGACGCAGAGCTTAAAAACCTTAGTACATATATAGCTAAAAACGGCGTAACAGAGAAAGAATTAGGCGAAATTTTACCACTAAAAGCCAAAGAGATAACCAGCCTCCGCCAAACTATACAAGAAAAGCAAAACATAACCCCTATAAAAGAGTTTGGCACAAACTACGCCGAGTTTTACCACGACGCAAAAGGAGCGGTTAGAAAGCTTTTGACTGAGAGAAACGGACAAGTTGCTGGAGCGTTTCATCGTGATAATTTGGGCGATATTGACTTAGTTTGGGGTGATAGTAAAATAGGATTAAATAAAATCATAGAGCGTCACGTTGATGATTTTAAAGAGTTTGGTGGGGTCGAGAACGGACTTGATGAGATAGTTAAAAATGGCGAAGTTGTAGATAAAAACAACGTAAAAACAATACTTTATCACGATAAGGGTAAAATTTACCGTATAGGTTTATCAAAAGGGTGGCTTGATAAAGGCGATAATGAGTGGATAATAACAGCTTATCAGGTAGAAAGGTCGCGAGGCTCAGATTCTCTACCAAGTAGCCAAGTTGCCAAGAGTGATGGGACTAATCTACACTCTAACGACCTAAAAAAAGGCGACACCGCGAACTTGTCTGCTTATAGCGATGAATTTAAGGGAGAACTGACTTCTTCTCATCCACCTCTTACTAATGAGAACATTATACCACAAAAACCAACAAAAGGCGGAGTTTCTTTAGAAAACAGAGTTACCCTGAACGCAAATCCAACTATTAGTGGTGGTTTGCTAGGTGGTGGCTTAAATAGTGTAGAGCGTGATGAGAATGGCAATGTAAAGCTAGATTTTGATGAGTTTGTAAAGGGATTTTTTGGTGGTGCGATAGGGGCTAAACTAGCAACTTTAGGTCTTAAAAAATCAAATCCTAGCTTTTATAACCGTATAATGGACTATGCAAACAAATACCCAAAAGTAGCACAAACAGACCCTGTAATGCTTGGCGATATGCTTAGACGTGGCAAAGATAAAGAGCTTAGAGAGCTTGAAAACAAGATAGCCTAAAATAAATCAAAAATTACTCATCACTGCAAAAAATGGGTAGTTTTTGCATACCCTGAACTTATAAACTAAGCCAAATTCATCATAAAGGATAGAAAATGGCAATAACTTCAACTGGGTATCAATCTCCAGCAACACAAAGAGTTGGACTGGCTCCGTCAGTCTATGATAAAATCCTACTTATAGGTTCAGATGAAACGCCTATGCTTTCACTTATGGGTAGTGGCTCAAAGGTATCTAGCACAAAACATAGCTGGATAACAGATACGCTATCTGCTCCAAAAAAGAATGCACAGCTAGAAATTTCAGATTTTGTAGGAGCTGATAAAAGCTCAAAAGTTGAGCTGTTTAACAACACTCAAATTTTTACCTCTGACGTTATGGTTTCAAAGACTATGCAGGCAGTTAGAACCTATGGTGGAAACGAACTAGCTCATGAGATTAGTAAAAAGGCAAAAGAGCATAAAGCCGACATTGAATATGCTCTTTTAGGACTTGGCAGAGATAGTAACGTTAAAACTTCAGTTTTTAAAGCCCCAACTGCTAGAACAGATACAACTGCTTCTGAAATGGCAGGGCTATTTTACTATGTAGCAAAAGGTGCAACAGCTTTTTCAAGTGGCAAACGCGGTAATGTTTTAGCATTTGATAGTAGTGGGGACTGGCAAGGCACAGCAGGTGTTTTAACAGAGGATATATTAAGTCAAATTTTACAGCAAATTTGGGATAGCGGAGCAACGCCAAAAGATGTATTTATCGGAGCAAACCTTAAAAAAGCGATAAACAAAATCGCAACTCGTCAATTTGGCAATGATAAGACAATAAACACTCGTGTTGTTTCGCTTGAAACGGATTTTGGCAAGGCAAATTTCAGAATGCATCGCTTATTAAGTGCTAAATTTGGACTTGATGACGTGCTAATTGCTGGGGATTTTTCACACGCCAAGTACGGATTACTTACACCTACATATGTTGAGGATGTGCCAACTAGCAAAACAGCAAAACAAAAGCACTACTACACCGAAGGCACTCTTGAGGTAAGGATACCTGACGCATTTGCAATAGGCGTTGGGTTAAAGGCGTAAAATGCTAAGCAAAAGAGCAAAAGAAATTTTACTCTTTAAGGGAAAGTCAGGGATTAAAATCCCTGATGATGAAATTTTAAGCGAACTGTTTTTAGAAGCTATGCTCTATGTAGCTACAAAATGCACTCCTAGTGAGCTAATGGAGCGTTACGTAAGCCCAAAAATGCAGGTATTTAGGAATTTAGCCAATGAAACTTTTATACGCATACCAAAAAAACCTGATTTTAAAAGTGATACTGAGCATTTGCAGATTGATGAGGAGCTAAGCTATGCTGTAATTTATGAGGTGCTTTACTTGCTAAACAAAGAGCCTTTTAATAGACAGCAAAGCTTAGAGATAATAGCACAATATAACGCCAATGAGGGGCTTAGCATAGATGATGTTAGATAAAGAGATAAAGAATTTGGCAAATATTGATTTGTTTAAGCTTTTTAAGCAAATCACACAAAGGCTTAAACAAGTTAAAGAGAGTATAAAAAAGGCAGGGTTTTAACAATGGCAACTAGTATATATGAACTAAAATTGGCACAGGAAAAATTAGAAGCATTGCAATTTTTATTAACGCAAGTTGATGAACTAGAAATAGCAATAAATAATTTTAACTCATCCGGAGTTAAAGAGTTTGAAACAGATATAAAAAACGCAAAAGAGCAAATTATTGCCACTAAAGATGAAATTAAACTAACAAAGTCGGAATTTGATACAGCACTACAAAAATTTAATCAAGACCTTGCCAGTGCAAACGCAAAAGTGGCTGAACTCGGCGACATAAGCACTGCATTAAAAAATAATGGTATAAAAACCTTACTTGATGAAAT
The DNA here is from genome assembly GCF_018145655.1 of Campylobacter anatolicus. Lineage (NCBI taxonomy): Bacteria > Pseudomonadati > Campylobacterota > Epsilonproteobacteria > Campylobacterales > Campylobacteraceae > Campylobacter > Campylobacter anatolicus. The sequence continues at coordinate 104,951 of NZ_JAGSSY010000004.1, read as the reverse complement.
AAATCAACTTATTAAAACAAAAAGCGATGGGATTATTAATGACAATGAAATTTCAAGCGTATGTGTTTATAGTTCAAGCAAAATTACTCAATTGGTAAAACAAGTAAAAGATGAGATTAGCTTAACTATTCAACAAATTGTTTCAGAAAGTCAAGAGGCTAGTTTAAATATTGCTTTGGATACAAAACTTGATAAAAATGCAAATGCTGTTAGTGCCTCAAAACTGGAAACGCCGCGTAGTATATCGGGTATAGAATTTGATGGGACAAAAGATATAACACTTAAAAAAGAAAATATCGGACTTAATGAAGTGGATAATACAAGTGATTTAAATAAACCTATAAGCAAAGCTGTAAAAACTGAATTAGATAGTTTAAAGCAGAGTGTAGATGAGATAAAAAGCCAAGCTAGTAAAACTTATAATGGTGTTAGGCTGTTTAGTCATCTTTCAGGTATAAAGTATCTTTTTATGTATCAAGAGGTTATAAGAGATGCTAAAACTCACGAAATATTAAAGTATGGGGATATTATCGTTAATGGTAGAACAGAGCACTCTTTTTATATGCCCGGTCAGCACGCACGTGATAGATATGCAAAACCACAACGTTTAGCTCTACCTTATAATGAAGAGATCATAGACCTTGTTACGCAATATAACTATACAGGAGCTGAAAGTTTTATAGCAATACCAAAGGGTAAAAACTACATTTATGTTTGGGGAAGTAATAACAGAGGAGAGCTAGGTGTCGGACATACACAAATTGTAGTTATACCAACTAAAGTTGAGTTTGAAAGCGAAGTAGTTCGTGTATATATGTCAACTACACAGGTTAACGTTCATTATAAATCAACCTTTGTAATGCTTAAAAATGGTGATGTTTATGTCTGTGGTGCTAATAATGATGGAGAGCTTGGTATTGGGACAAAGGTATCACCAAGCACTTTTGTAAAGAATGAATTTTTAAGTGGTAAGAGTATAGTTAAGATATGGGTAACAGGAACACTTAATACGTATTTTCAAATTCTTAAAGATAATGGTAAGTATGATATTTATGGTTGTGGATACAATAATAATGGTAGTATAGGAAGTATGGGTAGACAAGTGTTAAACCCAACTTTACTAGCTAGTGATGTAGATTGGTTTTATACTGCAGAAAATGGTTCAGCAAGACTTGGAGATAGTAACTACTTTAATGATAGTTTTTGTTTTATAAAAAATAACAGATGTTATGCTTGTGGGTTAATTGGTAAAGTTTTAGGAAAGATTGTTAGTAATAATCACTCTACAAACACTCCAATGATAGTAGCAAAAGGTGATGGAACACCGTTTGAGAATGTAAAGCAATGCATTATCTTAAGTGATAATATAGCATTCTTGCTTGAAAATGATGGTAAGCTATATATTTGCACCGCTCACGAGAGCCTTGGTTCTTTAAAAGGTAGTGATGGGAATATAGTAAGACATCAAAATGGTTTTGAGCTATATGTTAGCGGGGTTAAAAAGATAGAGCTTATACACTCTTATCAATTAATGTGGTTTACTTTGCTTGTTTATATGGATAATGGTGATTTGCACTTACTCTCTAATATAGAAGGAATTAGTAATACTTCAACAGTAATAAACCCTGCTGTATTTGGTCTTAACACTATCCAAGCGGCTACTGAAAATGCAAAATATCTTATGAAAAACTTTAAATATACAAAGCTTGATCTGCCAATAGCTGTTGATGAGATAAGAGAGATAGCTACAGCTTTTAGTGATTATGAGACACTTGGATCGACTTTATACTTTAGCGATGGGTTAAGAATTTATAAGGGTGCAGGTAGACACGCAGATAATATCAGCACAACTGAAAATAGCATAGGTATAGAGGCAATACCTTTGATGATAACAAGGAGATAAGAAGATGAAATATTATATAGCAGATGTAAAAGATACAAGATGGAATAGTATAAATTTTGAATTTGTAGGAGCACTTAACGGACAGACTTATGTGGCTACTAATGATAATGTAAGCTTTGCTAAAGCGGTAAGCTTACCCCAAGAGTTAAGAGATAGATCAAATTTAGCTGAGTTTTTACCTATTCTTGAAGCAGAGTTTAAAAACAGAGTTCAAACCATACTAGATCAAAAGGCTAAAGAGAAAGGTTATGACAGCATAGTCTCAGCGGTTAGTTATGCAGGTTATGAAAATGTATTTCAAACAGAAGCTATTAATTTTGGTAAGTGGAGAGCTAATGTCTGGGCTTGGGGTTATAAGGTCTTAGAGGATGTTAAAAGTGGTAAGATAGATATAACTTCTACAGATATAAATGAAGTCTTAGCTAGTATGCCTGAATTTAAAGGTGATAGCAATGATTAAGTTTATAACTACTTTATTTGCTAAAAGAGCTTTAATTAAAGTAAGTGATAAAAACAAGAGTGAGATAATAACTATATCTCGTCCTATCTTAAAACCTTACTCAAAAGATAGATTTGAATTAGTAGCTGAATATACCTATGACACCATTAAAGTGCCTAAAGAGTATAAAACTAATGGAGCTAATACACCAAGACTTCTTTGGTGGTTATTTCCACCAAATAGTCCAGAGTATCTCTCAGCTATAGTAGTGCACGATTATTTATGTGATAAAGAAGAATACAGACAAGCTGATGAGATATTAAAGCAGATGATGATAGCTTTAAACTGTAGTCGTTTTAAAGTTAATTGCTTTTACTACTCTTGTAGAGTATATCATAAGTTAAGATATAGGGAGTATAGATGTTTAAAATTCTAATGAACTTTTTATAAAATTTACTTAAATCAAACGCTGTCATTTACGCCCTTTTAGCTTTTTGCATGGGTGTGAGCTTTGCTTTGTTTAGTCTAAATCAAATGCTAAATAGACAGCTAAAAATCGCAAATGAAAAGATAGGGATTTATCGGTTAGAGAGTGAGCTTATCCGCTCAAATTTAACCACTTGCAACGCTAAAATAGACGAACAAAACGCGAAATTTAAAGAGCTAGAAGCAAATAAGCCAAACATAGCAAAGATAACCGCAAATGTTAAAGCCAAACAGAGCGTAAAAGCACCTAAAAATAGCGAGTGCATAGAGATAAAGGGCTATTATGAAAGAGCCACAAAGGATATGCTAAACAAACTAAAGGAAAATAGACAATGAAACGAATTCTCATATTTTTAGCCCTTTTTGCATTTTTAGGCTGTGCGGATAAACAGATAATAACCGAGTATAAAAAGCAATACATCCCTATAAAATGCCTAAACAAAGATGACCTTCCAACCTTGCCGACTTATGGCCCAAATAAGCCAGAGAGCTTTGATGAAGTCGTGCAGTATGTTCTTATAGTCGATGAATTATTAATGGAGTGTGTAAATGAATGATTTTAAAAACAGCTATTTATTTTGGGTGTTAATGGTTGGCTTAGTGGCTGGGTTTTTATCCCACGCTAAAGATGAGCGACCAAAGAGCCTAAAGCAAAGGTTTATCTACTTTGTAATTGGAGCCATATCATCGACCTTTTTATGTTGGATGACTTATGAGATAGCATTTTATTATATCGCCCAGCAAAACCCTAGCCTTGCAATCGGTGGCTTTTTTGCGTGGCGTGGTGCTGAGTGGGCTACGGCGATAGTGGATAAATTTATAGATAGCAAATTAAAAAATAATGAAAGGAGTTACGAGGAGTAATTTAAACGGCTAGAGGCAAAAATCCTAAACCTTGTCACTTATGTGACAAGGTGGCTTATTAGTAAGCCTTGACTATAATTATACAAAGTAGTATAATTATGACAATTAGGTTTTTAAGCATAAACTCACCTCTCTTTCTGAGGTGTAATTTAGGCTGGAGGTTGCGACCCTCTAGCCTAATTATACAAATTATTCTTAAAATTTACAATGATACTTAAAATTCAAAGATTTAAAGAGATAGATGACGGCACTATCGGACGCTTTAAGCTTTTAAGGGATGATGAAATTTTACTTACTGGCTTTAGCCTTGAACCAGCCGGGAGTGATACAACCACACCAAATTTAGACAGACGCATACCAGCTGGGATTTATAACGTAGTGTGGCATAAAAGCCCACATTTTAAGATGACTTTACCACTTTTATTTAATGAAAGCGTTAGCCGTGAGCGGTATATCTTAATCCACGCTGGAAACTATCCTTTGGATACGCAGGGTTGTATCTTGCTAGGTAGCGAGTATAACAATCAGGGCGTATTTAACTCAAAAGCCACGCTAAGCAGATTTTTAGAGCTTACAAAGGGTGAAAATTTTAGGGTAGAGATAAAAAATGGACTACAAACAAAAACCCATAAAACACAAAGAGAGAATAAAAACAATGGCTGAAATTTTACAAACACTTGAAGAATACAAAGAGGCTTATAAGGAAATTCTAGCTCAAACAATGGCTGAAAATGCACCATATGACAAGTTAGTTAAAAAAATAGATGAAACATTTGAAAAATATGGTATAAGTGATGAAAAAACACTAAATGCAAAGCTATCCGCACTAACTTCACTACTGCAAACAGTGACAACTTCAAGCCAAGATATTGCACTTAGGCTACTTTTAGCAAGTAAAGAGTTGAAGCTTACAGAGAAAAAACTTTTATTGGCACAAGCAGAGCTTGAATTTAACAAAGCAAGAACAGAACTAGTAAAGACACAAAAAGACAGTGAAGAGGCAAGAAAAAGAGCAATAGAACGTGAGATTATAAGTTATGATGATAGACTTAGAATTCAAGAGGCAACACTCCTAAAAGATAGTGTATTTGGGTATTCAGTTGGCGGACTAACACCACCAGCAGATATGACTACAAAAATGTTTGACGCAATAGATAAGATTACTACGTAAAGGTAAAGAATACCAACAATGGCACAAGGCAAAAATGCACATTGGTTTGAAGAGACTTCAGGTAATTATTTTGATGATGCAAAAAATGGAAGTGTCTGGGATGCGATTAATAGAAGCAAACAATATGAGTTATTACATATGCAACTTGTTCGTAAGGCACAGAAAATTGACCCATTGGCAAATACGGGAGGTGTTAGTATTCGTGCTGATTATTTATTAACAAATAAGGGGCTAATATATTTTATAAAGAATTACTATGTCTATACGGGTGGAGTTCAGCCATATACATATGAAGGAAGATTAAATCTTGGATTGTCTCAACTTTTTAATGGTCAAAATCCAAAAGAAAAATTCTCTGGAGATTATAGCTCTGGAATAACAAATGATACTCAATGGCTAATAGTTGGCGAAAAAGTATATACAGAACAGGTTATTCCACCAACTAAATATGGCAAAATAATAGATAGTGGTTCAGGACGTTTCAAAATAGCAGAAACAAATTGTGGTGATGGTGTTTTATGGGGTAGGGATGATTGGTTTTTTACAGATAAGGGTTTTATAGTAAGACATAGACATTTTAAAACACATTCAAATTCCTTTGTTGCTCCTGCTTTTTGGGCTAATAATAATATGTTTGTCGGTGGTAAAAAATATTTTATTGAACACTGGAATGAAATTTTTACAGCAACCTACTACCCCAAGAAGAATAAGAAAAAAAGCAGTAATCCTTTTAAACGTTTTATGCAAAGTTTGAAATCAAATATTCCCATACTAGCAACAGCAGCACTTACATATTTTTCTTTTGGTGCTTTAAGCTCAATTGGCAGTTTGGTTAGCTGGAGCGGAATGGCTGCAATTGGTGGAATAATAGGTAGTATAGGTATGTCAATATCTCTTTTTGGTCATTATTTTGGTTCAAATTCTATTGTAAAATTTGGTAGCTATGTTGGTTATATTGGCTCAGCTATTTCAGCAGTAGGTGCAATTGGTGGGGCACTACAAACAATAGGCACAACAGCAAAAGGAACAGCTTCAACACTACCAAATCAAAATATAGCCCACTCACAAGGAGCGAACCAAACAGCAGACCTTTATAATGCAATAAGTCCAACAGCAAGAGATACGCTCACAAACTCACAACTTTATTTGACAAATAGTCTTAAAATTGCAGGATATGGAATGCAGGCTGTGCAATCAATCAGAAATTTAAGCGACGCTTTCCGTTCTCCAAATCAATATCAAGATGACGATATGCAAGAAATAAGCGATGAAAAAAAGCTGTGAGTGTTTCAAGTGAGTATATAGATGAAAATGAGCGTAGATTTTATGAGCTAAATGTCGAATATGACTTAGGCTTAGAAGCAGGAACACTTATGAGTAATGACGATAGCTTATTAAATTAAATACATTTTTATAGCGTATTTATAATAATTTTTATGCTGACTTTTTAGTTGACTAACAAAAATAATATAGTGTATCTTAGGGATTTATTTATAGTTATTTTTTTAATCCCTCTCCAACCTCTTAGTAAAAAATAATTAAAATTTTGTGCCTCAAACTGTGCCTTATTTTTTGTCAGAACTTTGATACACTGACAAAAATTGTGCCTAACTTAACCAAAACTTAAAACATTGTAGAGCTTTAAAACGCCGTATTTTAGGAGTTTGAGTTGGTGTCAAGAGAGAGACTTGAACTCTCGACCTCCGGCTTATGAGACCAGCGCTCTAACCAGCTGAGCTACCTTGACACGAAGTAATAAGTTCACGATTATACTATCTACAGACTTATTTCTAGCTGAATTTTAATATCTTTTAAATTTAAAAAACGCAGATAAAAGCCCTTGTTTTAATGGCGTAAGCTATTTTTGAGTTAAAACGACGTTTTTATTATCGCATAATAAAATGCCTTTAAAATGCGATATTTTATGTAAAACATAAATTAAACATCTGTAAGATATGAACTCTTTATAAGCATAAAGAGCTTTTATACGCACAAAGCTAATAGCTATGAGTGCAAGATAAAGATAAGTGGAGTAAATTTAAGCAAAAAGAGCTAGGATTTAAGGTGAAAAAGCAAAAGTGCCAAAGACAAAATGGACTTTTTGTTTCATTAAAAACCTCACCGCTATTTGGCTTATTGCTGTATCACCAGCCTCTCCTGGCGTGTTATCACTGATTTTACAATACCAGCTTTAGCCTCACTTGCATAAGGTGTATCATCTGTCTGCGTTGCCTAACGCACATTTTCAGCTTTGATAATATAAATGGCACTTATGTTATAAGGACGTGTTTTAGCCCCCTATTTCCATAAAATTTAAACTAAAGATTGGCTATTTTACGAAAAACTCTTGTGCCTTGCTTTTATCTTCAAACGGCTCTACTTTAAACGTCATATCGCCCACACGTACGTTATATAATCTATCTTTTTTTGCCTTCGTATATGCCAAAGCCAAACGTGCTGCAAACTCGCCATCTATCACATCAGCACCAACGCTTAAAAAGCTTTTTGCCCCCACGATGTCGTCCGCTGGATCAAATTCTATCGCATTAAATTTATCGTTTGGTTGTGTATTAAGAGCATTATTATCCGCTTCGTCACGTCCGATAATGAGCTTTGAGCCATTTTTTAGACGCAAGTGACGCCCAAGTTTTAGCCAAATGACATCTATATCACGCATACTGCTATCAAATTTTAAATAATCTTTTATCTTTACCGCAAAGCTATCTATCGTCAGCAAACAGCCACCACCTGGCGTAGCATAGTCATTTAGGCCCCATTTTGCAGCGAGTGCTAACTGTGGCTTACGATCGCGTCCACTTATATCTAGTAGCTTTTTGCGATCTATCCAGCCTTCACGTTCGGGCTTAGTTGGTGGCAAGAGCTTTGCACACATTGGACGCACAATAAGATCATTTTCATCATCAGCTAGTTTTTTGACTTGATTCATCGCGTCTTTACGCTGACTCATCGGTCGCTGTCCTAGCACCTCTCCTGTGATGATAAAGTCCGCGTTCTCGCTTTTAAGCATATTTAATGCCGTTTTAAACATATATCCGTGACAGTCTATGCAGGGATTAAACTGCTTTCCATAGCCATATTTTGGATTAAAAAGCACATCGCGTAGATATTCGTTGCGTATATCTACTACTTTAAATTCCGCTCCTACAAGTGCTGCACGACGAGCTAAAACGTCAAATTTATCCTTATCTACCCCAAATCCCGTATCTATATGCAACGCCGTTACCGCCACGCCTTGATCGGTGATGAGTTTCATCGCTAACATACTATCAAGCCCACCGCTAAAAAGTGCCAATGCTTTCATATTTTCTCCATAATTTTTGGCAATATTACTTAAAATTTCAAATTTTGTAAATAAAATTTGGGTGCAAATTTTCAGATTGCACCCAAGAGATTATGCCTTTGCAGCGATTTTTACGATATTTGTGATAAGCTCACTTGACGCTTTTAGTGATTTTACTGGGATATACTCATATATTGAGTGGAAGTTGTGTCCGCCGGTAAATAAATTTGGTGTTGGTATGCCTTTAGCAGAGATGACTGCACCATCGTATCCGCCACGCATAGGAATGATCTTTGGTGTGATATTTAGTGCTTTAAATGCCTCTTTTGCGATCGCAATAGCTGGGGCGTTTTCATCTTGCAAGAAGTTATAGACATTTTTATATCTATCGGATAAGTTTATCTCTACACGTCCACCCCAAACGGCATTTAGTCCGTCTGCTAAATTTTGTAAAAATTTCATCCGTTCGGTATATCGCGTCTCATCAAACTCTCTTATATCAAGCTTTAGTGTTGTCTTTGCACTATTGCCACTTAACTCTTTAACCCAGTAATACCCCTCCTTACCTTCAGTGTATTCAGGTGCTTCACCACCTGGTAGAAGTGAGATAAATTTATGAGCTAAAAGGAGTGAATTTACAAGCTTTCCTTTGGCATTCATCGGATGAGCTGAGGCACCTTGAAATGTAACCACTGCGTCCCCTGCATTCCAGTTTTCGTATATAAACTCCCCTATTCCGCAGCAGTCTAGGCAGTAGCCAAAGTCTGCACCTACTAAACTTGCATCAAGTGCCTTTGCACCACGAAGCCCCTGCTCCTCATCAGGCACAAAACATAACACTATCTTACCATGTGGCACGTCAGGGTTATTTATAAAATACTCTGCCATATTTACGATACTTGCAATCGCTGCCTTATCATCAGCCCCAAGCAAACTAGTGCCATCTGTTACGACGATATCGTCGCCTATGTAGTTTTTAAGCTCTGGATTGTCACTAAGTTTTAGATAAATTTTTAACTCATCATTTAAGCATATATCACCGCCACTATAATGCACGATACGAGCGTGTGTGTCACCCTTTTGCTCGGCACTTGTATCAAGGTGAGCGAAAAAGGCGATTGATGGCGATTTGTGTTTTAAATTTGATGGGATTTTGGCTATTAAAATAGCTTTATCACTTAAATTTATATCTGTTATGCCAAGTGCTTGAAGCTCTGATTTTATTAAATTTGCAAGTTCAAGCTCACGTGAGTTAGATGGCATAATCCCTGCTGCTCCGTTTTCACGGCTTGTAGTTGTATTTATCTTTGTGTAATTGATAAATCTTTGAATGATATCCATTTTCATACCTTCAAGTTTAAATAACAAAAAATGCGATCGCAACGACTGAGAAAAGCATACCTAAAAACGTCCGCTTTGCGATCTGTATAGGGCTAACCATAGCAAGACTCGCACAAACGATAGCTGCACCTGCTAGTGGAGACGCACTCCTACCTAAAGCCCCAGATATAGCCGCTGCCATACCTAGCTTATCTTGAGCAAATCCAAGATCTGCTGCGTGTATTGTAACGGCTTGATTAAACGCCATCGCCGCTGCATCTCCTGAACCGGTAACTACGCCCATTATAAACGGCACGAAAGTTCCGCCAAATTTAACATAACTTTGCTCTGCTTTTAGCCACTCTATAACGACATCTATCGCACCACACGCCTTTAAACCTGCGACAAACACACCAGCTGCGATAATGATACCAATGACATCAGCGTAAGCTGAACCCATACCCTTGAAAAACTCCTTTGTTATCTTTTCTGGGTTTGTTAAAGTTGCTACGATAGTGATGATAGCACCTAGCACCATAGCCTCTGCCACGCCCATCTTAGTCCAAGCAAGCCATGAAATTTTATTAAGATCAGTTCCACCTATGATTAAGATTATTAGTGGTACAAGCGGCATAAGTGCGTAGATTAAATTTACCCTTATCTCGCTCTTTTTAATCTGTATTTCGTCATTTTCAGCTAAGAAATTTCTATCTTTTGTATAGTCTTTAAAGATAACTGCCATAACGATCATCGTTATAAGTACTATAATAAGAGCGATGACAGCACTTGAAAACTGCACTGATATCACATCTTGAATGGTGTAGGTCTCAATGCTTTTTTTAACCATATCAGTTACATATATGTTATGTGCTGAACCGGGGCTTAACACACCGCCAAATGTCCCAGCAAAGACCGCTGCACCAGCCATAGCAGGGCTAACACCTGATGCCATAAGTAGCGGAATGAGTGTTGCACCAACAACAGCTGAACAGCCAGCAGCTGATGGAATGGCTATATTTATGAGATATGTTAGTATCGTAGTCATAGGGATGAGTGCAAAGCCGATATTTTTAAGCGGTCTAGTTAGTAGTGTAACTAAATGTTCATCACATTTTGTAAATTTCATAACAAAGGCAAAGCCCATAGCCGCACATATAGCCTTAATAAGCCCAGCCTTTGTCATATACTCAGTAAATGCTGCTAATGCATCCATAGGCTTAAACGCTACGATACAAAGCAACAAGCCAACGCCGATTAGAGTAGTTTTTGTATCGCGTTTTTTAACTAATAACCATACGACAGCGACAACGCCAAGTAGAGCCAAAATAAGCTTAAACGTCTGCATAAAATCTCCTTTTAAATTTTAAATTTATCTCCGACTTTGATAGTCGTGATCTCTTTTTGATATTCAAGCTTTAACACATCAGCATATCCGATGATCTCGCAGTTATCGTCGTTTATAAGTAGTGCGGTGCCTTCTGGTAGAGCATAGATGATTTCACGCGGATTTGCTATTAAAAACTCTTCTAATCTCTCCTCCCTACTCTCTCCGTTATGCCCTACAATCTTGCCACTTATGAAGTGCGGATTTATCTGAAATGGAAATAAATTTAACCCATCAAATGAGCGTGGCATAATGATAGGCATATCATTTGTTGTCATTATCGTCTTCCCAGCGATATTTGATCCAGCCGACCAGCCGAAGTATTTTGTTCCATTTGCAACAGCTTCTTTGATGGGCTCAATAAGATCAAATTTATAAAGCTCGTGTAGCAGCATAAAGGTATTTCCGCCACCTACAGCGATACTTCGTGCATTTTTAATTGCTGCTTTTTTGTCATCGTAGTGGTGGATTGATTTGATATTTTTATTTTTTAAGCGATCAATGACTTTTTGCTCGTATTCGTCGTTAGTGCGTCTGACACCTGCGTAAGGGATAAATAAAATTTCATCATCATTTGCGTCTGCTAAAAAGTCCTTGACCCAGTTCTTGCAGTGCCTTAGATAGCCAGTATCTTGATAGCTTGACGCACTGATAAGTAGTGCTTGTTTCATGTTTTTCTCCTAAATTTATTAAATTTTGCCGTTTAGCTTATACGCACATCGTAAAAATAGATCTACGCCAGTTACCAAACAGTTCTCGTCAAAGTCAAATTTATAGTTGTGGTGTCCTGCTGCTAGGCTCGTGCCTATCATCGCATAGCCACTCTTTCCCCCATTGTCTTGCACGAAACGCATAAAATGAGCGAAGTCCTCACATGCACTAAACTCAAAATTTCGCACGATTTTATCATTGTCAATAAATGGCGAATCGCTAGCCGCATCAAAAAACAGCTGCGTAGTCTCATTGTCGCTATCGCCTCCAGCTGTACCACCGGTGGCTACGACTTCACTTTTAACGTCATAAATTTCACTCACACCTCGCACGATATCCATACATTTTTGATACATAAACTCATTTAGCTCGGTGCTTTCACCTCTAGTTTCACACGCTAGATAGCCATTTGGTGCGATAACATTTCGCCCCTCTCCAGCACGTAAAATACCGACATTTATGCGAGTTACACCATTTGAATTGCGTGTTATGCCGTGCATATTTAATGCCATTTGTGCAGCGGCTAGTAGGGCGTTTGCTCCATCTTGTGGAGCTCCTGCTGCGTGAGCTGAGCGACCGCTTATATGCACATCAAATTTGGATGTGGCTAAAAGCTTTTTTGTGCCACAGATAATGCCACCCATAGATTCAGCCTTAAAGCCGATATGAGCACCTAGTAGATGATCCACCCCATCTACTACTCCAGCTTTTTGCATAGCCACAGCTCCACGTGTTCCCTCTTCAGCCGTTTGAAAGATGAATCTAAATTTGCCGTTAAAATCATTCAAATTTTCTTTGATAAGTTTTGCAAGAGCTAGTCCTATCGTGATATGTCCGTCATGTCCACAAGCGTGAGTAATGCCTACTACATCTGAGCTAAATCCCTGCTTTGCAGGTCGGTGACTCTCATCTTGACACTCCGTTACATCAACGCCATCTATATCAAAGCGAAATGCTACAAATTTACCAGTTCTACCAGTGTCTATATCGGCTACAAGTCCAGTTAGTCCATCTTCCATAATATCAAGGAATTTAGCCTGATCGGCATTTAGTAGGCTTTTTGCACGTTTTATTGCTGCTTTACAAGCTTCGTCTGAACCAAGCCCTTGACGAGCGTTGGCTACGACAACATCGCCACCCATTTTAAGCGTGTAGCCTAGCTTTTGTAGCTCATCAGCGATAACGGCAGTTGTAAAAAATGTATGCCATCCGGTTTCAGGATGAGAGTGAAAGAAGCGACGATGGGCGATAAGCTCATCTTTAAGAGTTAAAACTTTTTCTGCAATTTTATCCATTTAAAGCCCCTATTCATTAAAAAAATTTTAAATATTAAAATTATATCAGAATTTATAGGCTTAAAGCTTAAATTTTTAAGATATTATAGTATTTTTTGTAGATTTCTCTAGCTTTTAGGCTAGAGAAATTTAATTAAAATTTTTATAAATACTTACTCATTTGCCAGTTTTATCATCGCAGCTGTTAAAATTTCAGTTGCCTTAAACGCATCATCAAAATTTATGCTTTCATTTATATTATGGCTAATACCGTCTTTACAAGGGATAAACAACATACCAACGCTATCAGCTAGACTCAGCATATTCATCGCATCATGCCCTGCCCCACTTGGTAAATTTATCGTTTTTATACCAAGATTTTGAGCCTCATTGGTTAATAAATTTATGGCTTTTTGACTTAGTTTTACAGGTGTGTCTCGTATTAGCTCTGTGATCTTGTAGCTAAATTTCATCTCGCGACTTAAATTTGCAACAAATTGACGTAGCTCTTTATCTAAGGCACTTAGCTCATCTTTATCAATGTCGCGTATATCCACACCAAGCACAACTTCGCCTGGCACGACATTTAGCACGCCAGGTTTTGTCTTTGCGTATCCTATTGTAGCGACTGCTGTGCTTTTTGCAATGGCAAATTTCTCAGCAGCTATGATGATGTAAGATGCTGCCACAAGTGCGTCGTTACGCATATTCATAGGTGTTGCTCCACTATGATCGGCTCTACCTTTGATAACTAGCTCATAGCGTATGGGTGCTGCGATACCAGTTACCACACCAACAGCAATATTTAGGCGTTCTAGCACCGGACCTTGCTCTATATGAAGCTCTAAATAGCTATGATATGCTCCCTTTTGCAATATAGCTGAGTTTAAATTTTGTGGCTCTAAACCAAAATTTTTCATCGCGTCAAACAACGATATGTCGCTATCATCTTTTAGCTCATGAAGTTTGTTAAGCCCTAGTTTGCCACTTATTATCTTACTTCCTATAGTTGCCATTTTAAAGCGACTTGACTCTTCACAGGCAAATACTATCAGCTCAAGTGGTCGTTTTAGCGTTATGCCAAGCTCTTTTATGCTACGCACTGCTTCAAGTCCAGCCATAACACCCAAAGTGCCATCATAAAATCCACCAAATGGGACACTATCTATATGCGAACCAACGCTTACAGCAGGAGCGGAGGGTTTAGTGATAAATTTTTCATCATCAAATTTAGCATAGATATTACCTACGCTATCAACTCGCACTTTTAAATCTGCTGCTTTAAAAAGCTCGTATAAATACTCTCTAGCCTCGCATTCCTCTTTCGAAAATGCAAGTCGTGTCAGTCCACCATCGCTTAATGCTCCAAATTTTGAGATCTGTCTAAACTCACGTTCAAAACGTTCTTTGTTTATCATAATGCCTCCTAAATTTGATGTTGTTGTGCCTTTAGCTTATTTATTAAAATTACGATTTTTTCTAGTTTTTCTAGCTTATTTGGTTCGTTTGAGCTATGTATTTGGCGTTGTAAATTCTCATAAAATTTAATTTTTAAATTTAAGATGGCTTGATCTAGCTTTGTCATATCTGTGATGGGCTTTGCACTCTCATCAAGCTCTATCTCACGCAGTATTATCTCATCAGATTCGCTCACGCCACCATTTAACACTGCACGAAATCCATCTGTATGATGAATGAAAAATTTATCATCTATCTTATCAAGCACAAACTCCTGCGTCTGTGGTGAAATAAGCATAGTTTTAAGTATAGAAAGCTCTAAAATGTCCTTTTGATTTCGCATAGCTGGTGTAATTTGTTTTAAATTTGAATTTTGGCTATAGTGCGTTTTAGTAATATCTGTCCTACTTAGTGAAAATAAGTGTGGTTCAATGCCAAGCAAACTTGCCACTAAAGGTATATAAGATGTCGCTACAATTGGCTTTAAAGCATTTGTAAAAGCTCTAATCTCATCTAAGCATTTTTGTTTTTGTATCGGGCGTGTTAAGTCGTAGTTTTTAGTGATTTGACGTATATAAAACTCACCAAGCTCCACACCAGAGTTAAAAAGATTTTTTAGCTCATCTATCTTACCAGCAAATACCATATCCGCAGGATCGGCCCCATTACCTATGATAACTACACTTCCGTCTATCTCATTTAGGCTTAGTAGGTGTGATGACTTGATAGCTGCGTTTATGCCAGCTGCGTCACCATCAAAACAAAGCACCACACTTATATCATCACGTTTTAAAAGCGGAAGGTGCTTTTCGGTCAGAGCCGTGCCAAGCACTGCCACGGCGTTATTAAACCCTGCAAAGTGTAGCATTATCACATCTAAGTAGCCCTCTGTGATGATGATCTGCTTTTTCTCATAAATTTTTTGCTTTGCAATGTGATAACCATAAAGTAGCTTTGATTTGTCAAATACCGCACTTTGGGGCGAATTTACATACTTTGCAGGATTATTTGAGATAGTACGACCACCAAATCCTACGAGTCGCCCAGTGTGCGTGTATATAGGAAATGTTATGCGACTTATAAAACTAGCGTAGACCCCACGCTCATTTTGCTTTACAATGCCAACTTCTAGTGCCTCTTTTGGCTCTATTTTATTATTTTCAAGTACTCTTATCGTCTGAGCATTATCTCCGGCCCAACCTAGCTCGAATCGCTCTATCATAGCATCATTTATACCACGCCCATAGATATAACGCACCGCTTCTGCATTTTTGTAAAGCTCACTACGGTAAAAGGCGTTTACATTTTCTAAGATATGTTTATTTTCTTTTGAGGATTGAAATTCGCCCTTAGTGTATTCAAGGCTAAAATTTGAAATTTGAGCGATCTTTTCTATCGCTTCTGGATAGGTTAACTTCTCATAATCCATAACAAATTTTATCACATCCCCGCCAGCTTTACATGCAAAGCAGTGATAAATTTGCCTACTTTGGCTGATACTCATACTTGGGTTGCGGTCATCGTGAAAAGGGCAGACGCACTTATAGTTTGCCCCCATTTTACGCACAGGAACGTAGTGGCTTATGATATCAACTATATCGGTTTGGTCTTTTAATTTCTGTATTGATTTTGGATCTATCATAAGCGAGATTATACAATCATTTTGCTATAATGCAAGTAAAATTTTAACTTAAAGTTGCAAGAGTGGATATATTTTTTATAGAGCATAGAGATCCGATATTTAGTCTTATCGTGCTACTTGCTATCGTGCTGATGATAGCGTTTTTAAGCTATGCGTGGGGGATTTTCTTAAACAAAGATGAAAGAAAACGCATAGAAAAATTTATCAAAAAA
Source organism: Campylobacter anatolicus (assembly GCF_018145655.1). NCBI lineage: Bacteria > Pseudomonadati > Campylobacterota > Epsilonproteobacteria > Campylobacterales > Campylobacteraceae > Campylobacter > Campylobacter anatolicus. The sequence continues at coordinate 88,786 of NZ_JAGSSY010000004.1, read as the reverse complement.
TTTGATAGTCAAAATGGACTAAGCGATGTTCACAAAGAGCTTTTGATAGCTACTGATGTTGATGTAGGTAGTCTAAGTGTGTTGGCTACAACATTTGCTAAAACTGGCGACTTTGAAAAGGCGATTAGTATCTATCTCATCGCACTTTCAAAGGTTAAGAGCAAGAGCGAAAAGGAGCTAGTGCTTGATGAGCTTGGAGAGGTCTATTTTAAGGCTGGGTTTTTAAAACGAGCAAATGATGTCTTTTTGCAGTCCTTGCAGCTCTCACCACGTAATGAACACGCCTTGAGATTTTTAACGATGATAGATGAGAAGCTAAAAAACTACGAAGAGGCACTGTATGCACTAAACTCACTTGAAGAGCTTGGCGTAAATGTAAGAGCTCAAAAGGCTTACATAAAAGCAAATGTAGTGCTTGATGATAAGAGCTTAAGCGTAAAAGAAAAGAGTGAGAAAATTTTAGCCCTTAGTACTGACTTTGCTTTACTTAAACGCATGTCCATGCAACTTTGGCTTAAAGATGGTTTGAGTTTAGCAGAATTTTCAGATTTTGCAGCGATAGATGATGTAATAGATATAATCTATCATCAAAAACAACCCATAAATTTAAATAATGATGGCTATAAAGCGGTATTTGTGGCTCGTGGGATTTTAAATTTAAAAGAAGATGAAGCTTGTGAGATAAAGGGCTTTGAGCTAAATGTTATTAAAAATTTAAACTCTGCTGGATATGACAGAGCTGAGCTGGGCTTTAACTATGTTTGCAAGTGCTGCAAAGGTTCATTTCCTATGTATTTTTACCGATGTCCGTCTTGCCACGAGTTAGGAAGTGTAAAAATTTTACCACACATAACAGAGAAAACTGATGAAAATAGTATGGCTTTTTAGTGATGGCTCGTGCTTAAATAATCCAGGACCTGGTGGTTGGGCGTATATCTTGGAGTTTGAGACAGCAAAAGGTAAAGTAGTAAAAAAGCAAAGTGGTGGAGCAAAGCAAACGACAAATAATCAGATGGAGCTAATCGCTGTCATTGAGGGTTTAAAAGCATTAAAAGAGCCGTGTGAGGTGCGACTACACACAGACAGCTCATACGTAGCAAATGCCGTAAATGGGTGGCTCTTTGGCTGGATAAAGAAAAATTTTAAAAATGTCAAAAATACTCCACTTTGGCAAGAGTATCTACAAGTATCAGCCTCACATAAGGTTATAGCGACTTGGATCAAGGCCCACAACGGACATCCGCAAAATGAAGAGTGCGACACGATGGCACGAGATGAGGCGATTAAATTTCAGCAAGGATTGTATGATATATGAAAAATTTAGATGATTTACAAGTGAGATTAGGCTATAAATTTAAAGATATTAAGACCTTAAATGAAGCTTTAACACATAAAAGTACAAAACTGCCTTATAGCAACGAACGACTTGAGTTTTTGGGCGATGCGGTTATGGATCTTATAGTTGGAGAGTATCTATTTAAAAAATTTACAAAGACAAATGAGGGCGATATGAGTAAGCTTAGAGCTGCACTTGTGAATGAAAAGAGCTTTGCAAATATGGCACGACATTTAAATTTAGGTGAGTATATTCACCTTAGTGTGGCTGAGGCTCACAATGGTGGACGTGAAAAACCAAGTTTACTTAGCGATGCATTTGAAGCGATTATGGGGGCTGTGTATCTAGAAGCTGGGCTTGAAACTGTGCGTGAGATAGCGGTTAAGCTACTTGAACTTTGCTATCCAAAGATTGATTTTTCGCACCTTGCAAAGGACTATAAAACAGCACTTCAAGAGATTACTCAAGCAAATTTGGGCGTAACACCTGTGTATGAGCTGGTACGTAGCTATGGTCCTGATCATAAAAAAGAGTTTGAGATAGCCTTGCTACTTAACGAGCATGAAATTTCACGTGCAATCGGTAGTTCTAAAAAAGAGGCTCAGCAGTTAGCTGCTAAAATTGCCTTAGATAAAATCAAAAAATAGGATAAAATTTGAATACTTTCGGACAAAAACTGACCTTAACAAGCTTTGGTGAGAGTCATGGTGTAGCTATTGGCGGAGTATTAGATGGATTACCTGCTGGTGTGAGAATAGACACTGAGTTTTTACAAAGTGAGCTTGACCGTCGTAGACCTGGACGAAATAAATTTGCCACTGCTCGTGATGAGAGCGATAATATTGAAATTTTTAGCGGTGTGTTTGAAGGTATTAGTACTGGTACGCCGATAGGATTTGCGATATTTAACGCTAATCAAAAATCAAATGATTATGATAATTTACGTGAGATTTTCCGACCTGGACACGCTGATTTTACATATTTTAATAAATTTGGCATAAGAGATCATCGTGGTGGTGGCAGGGCAAGTGCTAGAGAGACAGCTGTGCGTGTAGCTGGTGGAGCGTTTGCTCAAATGCTTTTAAATGAGTTTAATATAAGCGTAAAAAGCGGTATTTTAAGTATTGGTAAAGTATTAGCGGTCTCAAATTTAAAGGATGCTGATTTTGATTTGGCTATGAATTCTGAGATTTTCGCACTTGGTAACGAAGAGGCTTTAAAGTGTGAGATAATGTCCGCTCGTGAGGCTCACGATAGTGTTGGTGCGTCCGTGCTTAGCATTATCAATGGTGTGCCTACGGGGCTTGGCGAGGGGCTTTATGATAGGCTGGATGCAGTTTTGGCTTCAGCTTTGATGGGGATAAATGGCGTTAAAGCCGTTGAGATAGGTGATGGCGTGAAAACCAGCCAAATGTATGGCTCACAAAATAACGATGAGATGGGTGTAGATGGCTTTCTGAGTAACCATGCAGGAGGAATCTTAGGTGGTATGAGTAACGGAAATGAGATCGTTTTAAAGAGCTATTTTAAGCCTACCCCGTCTATTTTTAAAGAGCAACGTACGATAAATTTAAAAGGTGAAGCAGTTAGTTTTGAGCTTCGTGGACGCCACGATCCTTGTATAGGTGTGCGTGGAAGCGTAGTAGCCACTGCGATGATAAGGCTAGTCATAGCTGATATGCTGGTTCTAAACGCAAGTGCTAAGCTTGAAAATTTAAAAAAAATTTATAATTAAAAAGATAGAAATAATAGCTTTATGACCGAACTTTTAAGCTTTAATAAAGAAAAATTTACAGCCTTTATCTATGAGTTGTAGGTGTCATTTGGGTATATAGATCTTTGTTGGTGATAGATGATTATAGTGTCTTTAAGGTATAGGGCTAGTTTGTTTTATTTTTACTATCTGTTTGGGGCTAAAGCGGATGATAGTCCGCTTTAAATTTAATCACTTTGCTAATGAAAATATCTTAGTTATCGCCTCTTTAGTATATGTTTTGCTCATACCCCAATCTTTTGAGTTTTGCTCTGCAACTGCGATAATCTCACTTAAAATTTTATCATCAATATTTAGCTGTGATAGTGTTGTTGGAGTGCCGATCTTATCAAACCATTCTTTAAGTGATTCTATGCCAGCGTCTGCACCGTTTACTCCAAACACTTCACGCCCAAATCTCTCAAATGCAGCCAGTTTATTGTGTTTTTGCCACTTCATCCATGCAGGCATAACAACAGACAATCCAGCCCCATGTGCACAGTCAGTTACAGCACTCATTGCGTGTTCTATCATATGATTTGGATAGCTATAACCTGCTGTGCCAACGTATGTTAGACCATTTAATGCCATAGTCGCAGCCCATGCAAACTCCGCTCTTGCATTATAATCGCTAGGATCAGCAAGTAAAATTTCAGTCGTTTTTATGACTGTTTTTATATTTGCTTCTATGTATGCGTTGATGATTTGTGGTTGCATATCTGCGGTGAAGTATCCCTCTATGCTATGTGCGATGATATCAGAGGCTGAATAGACCAGATACTCACGACTTACACTCGCTTGAAGTTCAGGATTTATGATAGAGACTTTAGGATATAAACAAGGTGCGTCTATGGGATATTTCTGGCGAGTTTCCTCTTTGGTTACGACCCCACAACTATTCATCTCAGAGCCAGTCGCAGCTAGTGTGATAATGTCAAAAATTGCTAAAGCTTTGCTTGGGCTTTTACCTGTAAAAAAGTCCCAAACATCGCTATCATAACAGGCTCCTGCTGCGACTGCTTTTGCACTATCAAGCACTGAACCGCCACCGATTGCTAATACGCTATCTGCTCTAAATTCTTTGGCGATTTTGATTGCTTCATTGACTTTGCTAAGCACAGGATTGCTTTTTATACCACCGCACTCGGTAAATTCGATACCATTTTGCTTTAAACTTTGTGTTGCTACGTCAAAAAGACCGCTTTTTTTCACACGTTCACTGCCGTATAGGATGAGTGTCTTTTTTACACCAAACTCCTTCATATACCTACCGATCTCTTTTTCTTTACCTCTACCAAACTCTATACGAGTTGGGTTGTAAAAACTAAAATTATTCATTTTTTCTCCTTTAAATTTTCAAAATTTTTATAAGTTTATAAGCGAAACTATAGCTACCAAATATCGATATTTTATGCTACGCAGTAGTGTAAGTGGCTAGCTGCCGAAAGAGGAAGCTTTTAAATTTTTAAAGACTTTTTTATATAAAAAATATTGGGCTAGAATTACACTTTACTCGTAGTTACAAATGCAATGAAGCAAAAATCGCCATATTTCTTAAAGCCCCAACTTCCGTGCACTTAAGGTTTTTGCTATGCCACAGACTTATATTATAGATTCATACTCATAAATTTCTGTAATTATAGCTTTATTTGAATAATAGTGATAGAACGATTCTGCAAATTTCTTGCCTAATTCTGCAAATTTTATTAAATTTATTAAAAATTTCGTAGTTTTATCGGTATCGGTGAGATGATTTTTTCTATATCAAAACTATTTTTAGCATTATTCAGTGAGCCAAAATTTGAGCCAGTATCTAAAAATTTCTGTAAAAAATACTTACCCTCATAACCCATTTTTCTTAAAATTTGAGCCATTTGCGAGATGTCACTTTCATCTAAAAGGTCAAAATGAAGCGTCGTTCGGACCTCAAATTTAAATTTTATACTTAACAAAAACTCAAGTGTGGCAATAAATTTATCATATAAATTAGAGCCAGTTATAGCTTTAAATTTATGCTTTAAAGCCTTAAAATCAAGTGCAATGTAATCAATCAAACTCTCATCTATCGCAGTTTTTAACATATGTAAATTTGAACCGTTTGTATCAACTTTGAGTAAAAATCCACGCTGCTTAACCTCACGAGCTAATGGTAAAAATGCCGTATTTAAGGTGCATTCGCCACCGCTAAAAACGATACCACTAAGTTTTCCCACACGCTTGTTTAAAAATTTACAAAACTCATCGCCACTTATACTACCGCTACTCATTACTACATCTACGTTATAGCAGTAGGCACAACGCATATTGCACCCTGCAAACCACGCTATAGCAGCGATCTCATCAGGATAATCAAGTGTAGTAAATGGAGTTATACTGTGTATGGGATATCGCAAATTTTTCCTTATAAAGAGTTTGGTGGCTTTGCATAGAAATTGCGACTGCCACCAAACTTGGCTAGTTTAGGCTTTTTGGCAGATACTTACGCATTCGTCAAATTTAACGCGTTCTTTGTGTTCGCCCTTTTTACCTAGGTTAAAGCTCTCAACAGGGCGGTGATAGCCCATAACACGCGTATATACTACGCATCTTGTGCGTTTATCACTCATCTGCTCTAAAATTTCTTTTTCACTCATTTTTTCTCCTTTGATTATTAGCACTTACATTTTTTGATCTCAGCCACTAGCTCGGCATCGCAGATAGGGCAAAACTCATGCTCTCCAGCGATATATCCATGCTTTTTACACACGCTAAATACCGGTGTTATCGTGATGTATGGCAGTTTGTAGTTTTGTAGTATTGACCTCACTAAATTTTTACACGCTTTTGGTGAGCTGATACGCTCTTTCATATACAGGTGAAAGACTGTTCCGCCAGTATAGGCACTTTGAAGTTCATCTTGCAGATCAAGTGCCTCGTAGGCATCATCTGTGAAATTTGCTGGAAGTTGCGTTGAGTTTGTGTAGTAGATATTTTCATCCATTCCAGCTTGGATTATGTCTGGGTAACGTTTTTTATCCTCTTTTGCAAAGCGATATGTGGTACCTTCGGCCGGAGTGGCCTCGAGATTATAAAGGTTGCCCGTGCTTTCTTGAAATTCGCGAATTTTGCCACGCAAAAACTCAACCATCTCTAAGGCAAATGCACGACCAAATTCAGTGGAAATATTCTCTTTATCATCTGTGAAATTTCGTAAAAGCTCATTCATTCCGTTTATGCCGATCGTGCTAAAATGATTATTAAAATGTTTTAAATAGCGTGCTGTGTATGGATAAAGTCCACGATCATACATCTCTTGTATAAATTTACGCTTCTTTTCTAGAGTTGATTTGGCTAAATTTAAAAGGTGTATGAGATGGTTGTAAAGTCCCTTTTTATCGCCCTTATAAAGATAGCCAAGACGTGCTAAATTTATAGTTACCACACCGATTGAACCAGTCATCTCAGCTGAGCCAAATAGACCGCCACCACGTTTTAGTAACTCTCTAAGATCAAGCTGCAATCGACAGCACATAGAGCGGACATGCCCTGGTTTGTAGGCTTTTTCATTTGGTATACGGTTGCCATTTTCATCGGTGATATATTGAGAGCCTATGAAATTTTGAAAGTAGCTTGAGCCCATTTTGGCGGTATTTTCAAATAACACATCAGCTATTTCGCTATCCCAGTCAAAATCTTCTGTGATATTTACTGTTGGTATCGGAAATGTAAATGGCTGAGAGCATTTATCGCCTTCAGTCAAAATCTCATAAAATGCCTTGTCAATTCGTGCCATCTCAGGCTCAAAGTCGCCATAAGTCATATCTACAAGTTTCGCCCGTCCACGTTCTTTTGCACGTTTTAAAGCGTTTTCATCGTTCAAATTTGAAAAAAGATGCATATCGCTTGATGTAGGTATCTGATCTTTTAAGTCAGTAGGGCAGGTGATATCAATAGTAACGTTAGTAAATGGGCTTTGTCCCCAGCGTGCAGGGACATTTAGGTTGAAGATAAAGCTTGTGATTGCTTTTTTTATCTCTGTATCGCTTAGATTATCTTTAAAAACATATGGTGCTAAGTATGTATCAAAGCTAGAAAATGCCTGTGCTCCAGCCCACTCGCTTTGTAAAATTCCAAGAAAATTTGCCATCTGGCTTAACGCCTCTCGGAAGTGCTTTGGCGGTCTGCTCTCTACACGTCCACGGACGCCGTTAAAGCCTTCGTTTAATAATGCACGTAGTGACCAACCAGCACAATAGCCAGTTAAACAGTCAAGGTCGTGTATGTGATACTCGCCATTTCTGTGAGCTAAACCCTCTTCTTTACTATAAACCTTATCGAGCCAGAAATTTGCTATAACTTTGCCGGCGGTATTGTTGATAAGTCCAGCATTTGAGTAGCTAGTGTTTGAGTTTGCCGAGATACGCCAGTCGGTACCGTTTATATACTCATTTATCGTTTGAGTTGAGTTTATGTATGTCGTATCTTCGCTTAGCCCAAGGACTTGTTCGCGTTGCATTTTGTGTGTATGGCGATAGAGCATAAAGCTTTTCATTACATCAAAATACCCAGCCGCAAATAGCTCCTTTTCTATCGCATCTTGCACGTCCTCAACACTGATAGCGGCTTGATTTTGAAATATATCTTGCACTACGTTGGTAAAAATTCGCTCATCATAGGGCGTGTTTTCACTCTCAAACGCTTTTTTGATCGCATCAACTATCTTGTATGCGACAAAGTCCTGTTTTGTTCCATCTCGTTTTAGTATAGATCTCATTTTGTTTCTTTATTGGTAATTTTTAATTATATTAATAGTTTGAAAGTATAGGCAAAATTTGCTTAAAATTTAGTGAGTTCAAAAGCTTTTATTTGATATTTTTTATCATTTAAATAAATAAGTTTCATTTTAAAATTAAGTTTAGAAAGTAAATTTATAGCGTATTTTACGGAATTTTATTATAAATTTTAAATTATTAACATAATTAAATAAATTAATAAATTTATTTAAAATATTATATACTAAAATTACTTAAATTTGCGATAAGAGATTTTACAAAGGATGTATTTAGAATTTGACTTTTATTTTTTCATTTTCTATAAGCCATCTTTTCTGTTTTTGACAAAAACAGAAAACTTTTTATTGTTGCTGTGTTAGTTTTATAATCGGAGTTTATCGTGTGATTTTTTGATATTCGCTATATTTTCTATCGTAAATGGGCATAATATTGCATTTAATACAAGCGTATTTTATATTTATGATAGTGTTATTGACATAATAGGAAAAGTAGCGACATAAGAAATTTAAAAAATTAAAATTTAAAATTTAGATAAAATTCGAAAATTTTGGTGGAATTTACCACCAAAATCATACTAAAATTTATTGACATCCCTCACATTCTATTGAACGATCTGCGACATTATTTAATTTTTCACTATCTGGACTTTCTGAACGCAAATAATAGGTTGATTTAAGTCCTAGTTCCCACGCAAGCGTATAAATTTCACTCAAATACCCACCACTTGCCTTATCTAGGCTCATAAAGATATTTAGGCTTTGCCCTTGGTCTATCCATTTTTGACGCACAGCAGCGGCTTTGACTAAATCGCGTTGATCTATCTCGTATGCTGGTGTGTAAAACTGCCACGTATCAGGGCTAAGTTCTGGCACGACATTTGGTATCATACCACTTAGATTATGTTCAAACCATTTGCGTTTATATACTGGTTCTACGGTCTGTGTGGTGCCAACAAGTATGCTAATAGAACTCGTAGGAGCGATCGCCATAAGATAGCCATTACGTATGCCGTCTGTTTTGACCTTGTTACGGAGCTTTTCCCAGTCACAGTTATCTTCACTAAATAGACCGCCGTCGTTTGTAAGGGCTTTTGCATTTGGATTTGCTGTGTCTATAGGCATAATGCCCTTGCTCCACTTTGAGCCTTTAAAATCAGGATAAACACCCTTTTCAACGGCTAAATTTGAGCTAGTATATATCGCTTGATAGCTTATGTTCTGCATTACTTTATCAATCAGTGCAAAATGTTCGTAGCTACCCCATTTTATGCCACGCACAGCAAGCATCTGTGCTTCGCCCATTACACCAAGCCCGATTGAACGTGAAGCAAGGTTAGTGTGTTTTACTTTTTTATGAGGATAGAAGTTTAGATCTATCACGTTATCAAGCATACGCACCGCGATAGGCACGACGCGTTCGATATCAGTTTTAGTATTTATCTTGCTTAAATTTATACTTGCAAGGTTGCAAACTGCCGTTTTACCCTCTATGTTATCTTTTTCAACGATAAAAATTTGTTTGCCATTTAGACTATCAAGTGCTGAGAGCTTTTTGGCCTTTTTTGCTATACCATTATCAGTAGTAACGTCCTGCTCCTCGTCAAATAGCTCTTCGCTACCATCATGGTATGTGATCTTTATCTTATAATAATTTGGTTGCGTATTTTGGAAAATTTCAGTGCATAAATTTGAGCTTCTAATGATACCTACATGATCGTTTGGATTTGCCCTATTTGCGTTATCTTTAAAACATAAAAAAGGCATTCCCGTTTCAAAGTAGTTTGTGAGAATTTTTTTCCAAAGCTCTTTTGCCATCATCGTGTGCTTTTGTATATTTTCATCATTTTCATACTCTATATAACGCTTTTCAAACTCTTCGCCATACATATCGCACAGATCGCTTACTTGAGCCGGATCAAAGAGTGTCCATCGCTCATTTGCTACAACACGCTTCATAAATAGGTCATTTATCCATAACGCTGGGAAAAGTTCATGTGCTCTACGTCTTTCTTCGCCTGAGTTTTTACGCAGATCTAAAAAATCGCTCACATCCATATGCCACGGCTCTATATAAACAGCTATCGCACCTTTGCGAGTACCGAGCTGATCTACAGCCACAGCTATGTCGTTTGTAACTTTTAAAAATGGTATGATGCCACCTGCTGCATTTTTATGTCCATCTATGCTACCACCCATTGCACGCACTTTGCTCCAGTCCCAGCCGATACCGCCGCCAAATTTAGAAAGTAGAGCCATCTCTTTGTAACTATCAAAAATACCTTCTATATTATCGGGGGTGCTGCCTATGTAGCAACTGCTAAGCTGATGACGCGTTGTTCTGGCGTTACTAAGTGTTGGCGTGGCAAGCATTACTTCAAATTTTGAGATAAGATCATAAAATTTCTTTGCCCAGCCTTGACAATCTAGCTCATTTTGAGCCAAAAACATTGCTATCGCCATAAACATCTGTTGTGGTAGCTCTATCGGAGCACCTTTTTGATCCTTGATAAGATAGCGGTCATAAAGCGTTTTTATACCAAGATATGCAAATTGCAAATCTCTTTCAGGGCGTATGTAGGCATTTAGGTCATCAAGGTCGTAACGCTCTTTTAATCCAGGTATGATACGCCCAGCTTTTTCGCCTTTGATTAGATACTCACGTAGATGGTTGTATCCGCTATAGCCAGTTACTTTATGATATAGATCGTATAAAAATAACCGTGCTGCCACGAATGTCCAATTAGGGCGGTCAATATCAATCTTCTCAACTGCTGTTTTAATAAGCGTTTGTTGAATTTCTTCAGTACTTATCATATCGCGAAACTGAATTTTCGCATCTACCTCAAGCTCACTTAGGCTGACATTTTCTAATCCTGCCACCGCTTCGCTTGTATATTTTTTTATCTTGCTGATATCCAGCTCCTCGGTTCTACCGTTACGTTTTACTACTTTCATTCATTTCTCTTTTGTTGTCAATTTTAATCTAATAAGCTATTTTAATATATAAAATTTAACTAATTTTTTATAATTAATGGAATGTAAGATTCATTTTGATTATGCTCTATTTTGCAAAGTTTCGCTACTACAGAAGGAATGGTAATGGCAAGATCTATCGATGATAGAGTTGGTGCGTTTAATATATTTTGTGCTGGTGTGTAAAATTTTAAAATTTTTAATAGAATTTCCGTCAAATAATCAAAACGAACATCATAAAAATTATGAACTATTTTTTCACCTGTATCAAAACCATTTTCTAGGTAAAAAAGTCCTAAATCATTATAAAACATAACTACTCCTTATTTAAAACACCCTATCAAAAATTCTATCTACATTTTTCGTGTAGTAACTATACTCAAAACACGCTTTGATCTCATCCTCGCTTAAAGCTTTGGTTAACTCATTGTCATTTAATAAATTTTGTAAAAATAAACTGTGTCCGCTCTCATCTACTGCTTTTTTACCCTCTTGCAGATCAGCCCAGACTTTCATAGCGTTTCTTTGCACGATTTTATATGCATCTTCACGTGAAATTCCACGTTTTGGAAGTTCTAAAAGCACTCTTTGGGAAAATACCAAACCGCCTGTTAGATTTAAATTTTTCATCATATTTTCAGGATAGATGACTAAATTTTTAACTAAATTTGTAAGACGCACCAACATAAAATCAGCCGTAATAAAGCCATCAGGCAGGATAAAACGCTCAACTGAGCTATGGCTTATATCTCTTTCGTGCCAAAGTGCGACATTTTCAAGTGCAGGAGTTACGTAGCTACGCAATACTCGGCAAAGCCCAGTGATATTTTCACTTAGTACAGGGTTGCGTTTATGCGGCATAGCACTTGAGCCCTTTTGTCCTAGGCTAAAATACTCCTCGCACTCATAAACCTCCGTGCGTTGATAGTGGCGAATGGCTACAGCGATCTTTTCACAGCTTGAAGCAAGTATAGCTAACGCACTCATCACGTGAGCGTAGCGGTCGCGTTGTATGACTTGATTTGATGCTGGAGCAGGGAGAAGACCTAGATATCCACACGTTAGCTCTTCAAATTCCATCGGAGCGTGGGCTAAGTTACCCATAGCACCGCTTAGTTTACCATAGCTTATTATATCTTTGGCGTCTTCTAGCAATTTTAACGCACGTGCGATCTCATCATACCAGATGGCTAAAACTAGTCCGAAAGTTATCGGCTCACCGTGTATGCCGTGGCTACGACCGACCATTAATGTATATTTATGTTCGTATGCTCTTGTTTTTATTGCCACCATTAAGCTCTTTACATCGCTAATGATAAGTTCTAAGCTACTTTTGATCTGCAGTGCCACCGCTGTGTCTATGCAGTCGCTTGATGTCATGCCATAGTGAACGAAACGACTCTCATCGCCAAGACTCTCGCTAACGCTTGTTAAAAATGCGATAACATCGTGTTTTGTAGTCTTTTCTATCTCATCTATCCTAGCCACGTCAAATTTAGCATTTTTGGTGATTTTTTCGCAGTCACTATTGCTTATGAAACCTAGCTTATTCCATGCTTTTACCGCTGCTATCTCCACTTTTAGCCAAGCATCATATTTCGCTTGAATGCTCCACTTGTCCGCCATCTCTTTTCGTGAATATCTATCTACCATAACATCAGCCTTCTTTATGGATATTTTTGTATAATTTTAAAAATTAGATTATATTAAATTTGCACTGAAAAAGGGGTTATAAATTGCTAAATTTGAACTTAAATTTAAAGAGTAAAATTGCCTTATATAAATAAATTTATATCTCATGCAAATTCACAAAAAGCGTATGAGATCTTATTGTTACAAGGCTTTAGTATGCGTGAGACCCAGCGATTAATAGACAAAAGTCGACTCATATGTGGTGGTACTATCGTGCGTAAGAAAAATGCCTTGCTAAGTGGCGATGTTTTTTTGATAGAGTATGAGAGTAGAGCTGTAGGGCTTGAGCCTGTGTTTGAGTGCGATGAGTTTGCAGTATTTGAGAAGCCAAGTGGAGTACTTAGCCATCCAAACGGACGAAACTGCGAGTATAGCCTAAATGATGAGATTTTTGCTCGTTATGGTCGTACAGCGTGTGTAGCTCATCGTCTTGATCGTGAAACAAGTGGGCTTATAGTCGTGGCTAGGGATAGGAAGGCACAAATAGCGTTAAAAAGACTATTTGAGAGTAGGGCGGTAAGTAAAACCTATGTCGCTTTGGTGCAAGGTGATACACGAGATATCGTGAGAAATTTGGACGGCTTTGGCGGATCAGTGAGTTTACTTGATGATTCTGGTGAGTTGCAAAATTTGATTTATACTGAAAATGGGATAAAAAATTTATCAAATTTTAGTGATAAAATGGGCTTAAATTTTATAATAAATGCAGCGATGGATTTGGCTCATAACTACGATGATGTAAAAATGCGTATGCAAATTTGTGAAAATGGTAAACAGGCAGTTACACTTGTCCAGCCATTGGAATATTTTGCGGATATTGACGCTACGCTCGTTCGTGTTGTGCCACTGACTGGCAGACAACACCAGATTCGTCTGCATTTGTTTCATATGAAACATAAAATTTTAGGTGATCCACTTTATGGACTTCAAAAAGAGCAGATTATTAAAATTTTAGATCAAAAGATGAGCAAGGATGAGCGTTTTGAGCTGACTGGAGCAGTGCGACTTTTGCTTCACGCTGATGAGATAGCTTTTAAATTTAATAACACTATGTATCATATAAAGTCTAAATTTAACGCACGTGATGAGTTTTATAAACTAGCAAAAAGCAACGTCTATACCACGGATAGCTAATGCTTTATATTTATTTGTCATCACTCCTAGCTCATACACTGTGTCACAAGTATTCATCACATAAATTTTTATATAGTGTTAGTAGCGACATAAAGTCCGCCTTGTCAGCCTTATCGTAGTTATAGATTTCTTACCATTTTGGATAGTTTTTGAGTATCTCGGTTAAAATCGCTGTTAAAACTAGCTCTTGATTATTACATAAAAATTTAAGTGCATTTCGCTGATTTTTATTTGCATTTTTTAGCTCATTGCCATATTTATTGAGTAAAACATACGGTATTTCTTCACTTTTTTCATCTTGATTTTGAGCGAAAAACTCCTACTAAAATACTAAATTTATAAGCTTTTAACTAGATTATTCATCTACTTTTTCATTGGGTAATTTATGTGGACGATCTAAATTTGCGTTGAGAAATTTATAACAAGATGCCACACGAGTGAATGGATAATTAGGATTTTCGTAGTAGCATAGCATAAGGTATTTTAGAGCGTTTATCTCATCGCCACACTCAAGATATCGCTCATCTTTAAAATAGTTTATGATTTATGCTGGATTCTCTTTTGCACGTTCGTGCTTATCTATTTTATAAAGCCAATGTGATAGGTTTAGGCTATCTTTTGCTTGAGTATATTCATTTATCATATGAGCGATTATAATGTATGAGCTATACATCGCATACTTTTTTTCATCAGCTTCCGTCCACTTTGTCTCTATGAAATTTATAATCTCATCTTTAGTTATCTTGCTTGTTTTTAGCATACTTTATTTCTAAAAGCTTATATATCTCATCAATGATATTATCTGCGTTTGATATCATTTTATCTTTGTAAATTTTTGTATTATCTCGCGGATCTGATGAAAGTATTTTTCATTAAATTTATCTTTAACTTTTTTATAGTTTTTGATTTTATAAATGTCATTTTTCTTGGCATGGCAGTAAAATAAAAATGTAGTAAAGTATAAAATATCTAAGATTTTAGCTTTTAAATTTGCATTATCTATATTTATTTTTAAGCTAAATTTTATCAGCTTTTTAAATTGTTTTTTATCAAATTTGGTATTTTCGTTGAGTAAATTTATAAAGGATTTTTCATTTTTTCTATCAACTTGCTTCCACAGAAACTCCAAACCCTTACTCTGTTTTCTCATCTTTTAATACCTTAAATATTAGCCCCAAGCCCACACATACAACAGTCGCAATAAAGATAATCTGCGTTATATCAAGCCACGTCATTTTCACTCCTTTGCTTAAGCTGTCCACACGCCGCTGATATGTCTAATCCCTTACTTTGACGGATCGTGCAGGTTATACCGTGAACACTTAGATAGTCTTGAAATTGCACCATATCGCTCACATCTGGACGTCCATAAGGACTACCTTCGTGTGGGTTAAAGTATATTAAATTTACTTTTGCCTTTATGCCGTGTAGCAGTTTGACAAGTGTTTTGGCATCCTTTTGGCTATCATTTATTCCTTTTATCATTAGATATTCAAACATTACACGCTTACGCATATCTATAGGAAAGGCTCTTACGGCATCCATCACAGCTTCTATGTTGTATGCCTTATTTATCGGCATAAGCTTCGTGCGGAGTTCGTTTGTAACAGCATGGAGCGAGATAGCAAGCAAGACGCCCAAATCCATCTCTCCGAGCTTTTTTATCTGTGAGCTAAGTCCACTTGTAGAGATAGTTTGGCGACGTGGAGCGATGGCTAAGCCGTCATTTTCTTTTAAAATTTTAACCGCTTTGCTGACATTTTCAAGGTTATCAAGTGGCTCACCCATACCCATATATACTACATTTACACGGCGTTCGTATGGGATTTTGTTCTCTCTTTTTATCCATAAAATTTGCCCTACGATCTCACCCGGAGTTAAATTTCGTTTCAGTCCACCTTTTGCCGTGAGACAAAATGAACAGCCCATACGGCAGCCAACCTGTGAGCTAACACATACAGTGTATCTAGCGTGGCGAAGTGTTTTGCCATGTCCATCACTCAACTCCTCTTTCATCGGTAATAATACACTCTCTATGCGTGAGCCATCTTTTAACTCAAATAGATACTTTATAGAGCCATCATTGCTTTGTTCTGCCTTTACACATCGGAGTGGATCTAGATAAAATCTACTTTCTAGATTAGTCCTCATCTCTTTTGGTAAGTTTAACATATCATCAAAACTTAAGGCATTTTTCTTGTAAAGCCACTCATAAATTTGCTTTGCTCTAAATTTTGGATTTAACTCATTTTCAAGCTCAGCAAGAGAAAAATCAAGTAAATTTTTCAAATAATTCCTTTATCTTTTAAGTAAATTTCTAATTGTCTTTTGGCATTTTTATGATTTTTTATAAAGTCTATGTGTGCATTTTTATCGCAAAAATTTGTTGCTACAAATATCCCTTTTGTGCTTACGTTAAATGCATTTGCTACGGCTAAAACAGCGTAAAATTCCATATTTTCTAGTGTGTAACCCATATCAAAAAGCCTGTGTGCTAACGTCTCATCAGTTGTTATAAAAGTTGATGAATTTACATTTGTTTCATATGAAACATCGTTAAAAATTTTCTGTTCTATAGGAGTGTATGATTTACTTTCAAGCGATGAGATCTCTATATTTGCAGCATTTTTGCTCTCATAAATTTTAAGTATTTCACCATTTTTATAAAGTCCAGCCGAGCCGATAAATATAATCTCGTTTGGTAATTTTTCGTTCCTTGTTGCTATATCTTGCAATATTTTTGTCAAATTTATAGCCACTTGTGTCAGCCCTATGCCGATACTTTTTGCAAACTCAAAGTTCTCACTTTCTCCAGCACAAACAATCACAGCCTAACCTCTATACCATTTTGTGACAAGTAGTGTTTTAGAGCCATTATCTCAATCTGTCTAAAATGAAATATAGATGCTGCCAAACACGCATCAGCACCAGCTAAAAATGCATCTTTTATATGCTCCATACTTCCAGCACCACCACTTGCGATAACCGGTATATTTAGTTCGCTAAATTTATGCGTGAGTGCAAGATCGTAGCCGTCTTTTCTGCCGTCTTTATCCATTGAAGTTAGTAGTATCTCTCCAGCTCCACGATTTTGTGCCTCCACTGCCCATGCAAATGCGTCAAGACCAGTATCAACACGACCGCCGTTTATAAATACATTGTAGCCACCTTCAAATTTCTTTGCGTCTATAGCAACTACAACGCATTGTGAGCCAAATTTATTTGCTGCTTTGTCTATCAAATTTGGATTATGTATAGCGGCTGAATTTAGACTGATCTTATCACAGCCAACATCTAAAAGGCGAGAGATATCATCGAGTGTGCGTATGCCACCACCCACCGTTAGCGGTATAAATAGCTCACGTGCAACTTTTGCCACTACATCAATGATAGTTTTCTCGCCAAGATGCGTGGCTGAAATGTCAAGAAATGTTATCTCGTCAGCCCCTTCTTCATTGTAGCGTTTTGCTATCTCAACAGGATCTCCAGCATCAACAAGGCCGACAAAATTTACGCCCTTTACGACACGTGCATCTTTTATGTCTAAACAGGGTATTATACGCTTTGCAAAGTGGTTCATTGTTGTCCTTTTTAAGATATGATAACTAAATTTTTCTTATCTAATCATTATATAAGAAAAATTTAGATACAATCGGCAGGAATTTAAGACATTTCCGTTGATTTGCGGAGTTTTGTGGAGTAAAAATGGTCAGAGCGAAAAAACACTTTGGACAAAATTTTTTACAAGATCAAAATGTTCTAAATAAGATCATCCAAGCGATACCCAAAGAGACTCAGCCAAATAGCAATGGTAGAGTTGTTGAAATTGGGCCTGGCTTAGGTGATTTGACCCACTGGCTTTTAAAATCAGGTTACAATACTATAAGCTACGAGATAGATAGCGAACTTATATCAAACCTTGAAAATAAATTTAAAAATGAAGCTAAAAAGGGACATTTTAAACTGATAAATGAAGATGCAAATTTAGTATGGCATAAGCAGGGTAGTCTGCGAGGTGAGCCATATATACTAGTCGCAAATTTGCCCTATTATGTCGCAACAAAGATGATACTAAACGCTTTGCAAGATGGTTTTTGTGCAGGTGTTGTTGCTATGATACAAAGAGAAGTGGCCATTAAGTTTTCATCAAGCGGTGGCAGTAGCGAGTTTAGCTCACTTGGTGTGTTGGCAAATTTAAATGGCAGTTGTGAGTTGCTATTTGACGTGCCACCAGAGTGTTTTAGCCCAACTCCAAAAGTCGTCTCATCAGTTTTAAGGATAGTAAAAAGCAAAAGGCTCATCGGCGAATATGGGGTATTTCCAACGCTTAGTGAGTATGATAAATTTAAAAATTATTTAAAAATTTGCTTTAGTGCACCACGAAAGACGCTGTTTAAAAACTTGACTACTGGTTATGATAAGGATATGGTGGCTGGGATTTTTAACGAGCTCAATTTGGTGCAAAACATACGCCCTCACGAGTCAAATGTCGCCTTATATTTAAAAATTTATAATCAAATAAAGGCAAAAAATGAACGAAGAAAAAGTGATAACCAAACAGAGCAAGAGTAATAAAAAGCGGAGATTTCACCAAAAAAATAAAGATATACAAAGCATATCCCAAACTGAAAATTCAACTCAAAATGTTATAGACAACTTCTTTGCAAGTGATGGCGAAAGCACAGAGAAGAAATCAACTAACACTAACAAAAATCATAACAAAACTATCATTAATACACAATCAAAAAATGACAATAAAAATAGCCAAAAACAGCTAAATAGCAATAATAACAAGCATAATAAAACTAACACTAACACACAAACTAATAAGCAAAATAGTGAAGCTAATATAGGTGATGAAAAAGGTGAAAAAAAAGCGAAAAAGAAACGTGTGCGTAAAAATTTACCAGCTAAAATAAGCGGTAATGAGCAGTGGCAACAAGATATTGCAAGTGCAATAGAAGCAAATAAAGCGATACAAGAGCTACGTCTTGATCCACTTAAATATCTCTCTCACTCACAGCAGCTCAATGATAAGGTGCGTATAACTCCACTTGGTGGACTGGGTGAAATCGGCGGTAATATGACGATATTTGAGACCGATACGAGTGCTATCATAGTTGATATCGGTATGAGTTTTCCAAGTGAGAGTATGCATGGTGTTGATATTCTTATACCTGACTTTGATTATGTACGAAAGATTCAACATAAAATAGCAGGCATTATCATAACCCACGCACACGAAGATCACATTGGTGCGGTGCCGTATTTTTTTAAAGAATTTAAATTTCCAATATATGCAACGCCATTGCCACTAGGTATGATAAATAATAAATTTGAAGAGCATGGATTAAAGGCAGAAAGATCGCTATTTCGTGCAGTTGAGAAGCGTAAGCCATATCTAATTGGTGACTTTGAAGTTGAGTGGATACATATAACTCACTCTATCATTGATGCTTCTGCTTTAGCGATCACAACAAGAGCAGGGACCATTGTGCATACAGGCGATTTTAAAATAGATCACACACCAATAGATGGTTATCCAACTGATCTAAACCGCCTTGCATACTATGGAGAGCGTGGCGTTTTATGTCTGATGAGCGATAGCACCAACTCACACAAAGAGGGCTTTACAAAGTCTGAAAGCTCGGTAGGTAAAACCTTCGATATGATATTTTCAAGGTCAAAAGGACGTGTTATAATGAGCACATTTAGCTCAAATATCCACCGTGTCTATCAAGCTATAGAGTGGGGGCTAAAATATAACCGCAAAGTCTGTGTTATCGGTAGAAGTATGGAGAGAAACCTATACACTGCTATTGAGCTTGGATACATAAAGCTAGATCGTAAAATTTTTATAGACGCAAACGAAGTGGCTAAATTTAAAGATGATGAGGTTCTTATAGTTACTACTGGCTCACAAGGGGAGACGATGAGTGCATTGTATCGTATGGCAACGGATGAACATAAATACATAAAGATAAAGCCAAGCGATCAGATAATAATAAGCTCAAAGGCGATACCTGGCAATGAAGGTAGCGTATCAACAGTATTAAATTTCTTACTCAAAAGTGGTGCAAAGGTTGCATATCAAGACTTTAGCGAGATACACGTATCAGGACATGCTGCACAAGAGGAGCAAAAGTTGATGTTACGTATTATCAAACCTAAATTTTTCTTACCAGTTCACGGTGAATACAACCATATCGTAAAGCACAAAGAGACGGCTATAAGCTGTGGTGTTGATGAGCGAAATATCTATCTGATGAGCGATGGCGATCAGATGGAGCTAACACAAAAGTATCTGCGACGCGTAAAGACTGTTAAAACTGGTAAAGTTTTTATTGATAATCAAATAAACAAACAAATTTCAGATGATGTTGTCATAGATAGACAAAATCTAGCCGAAGCAGGTGTGGTTATGATAATCGCACAAATTTCAACACACAACCAAAAACTGATCCATAAACCACGAGTTGTTAGCTATGGACTTGTCGCAGATAAACAGGATGCAGAGTTTAGTAAAGAGATGCAAGAGATTTTAGTACAATTTTTAAGCAATGTTAAGCCAGAGCTTTTAAAAGACAATCGAATGCTTGAAGCACAAATCAGACAGGTCGTACGAAAGCATATATTTAGAAAAGTTAAAAAATACCCAACGATCGTTCCGATCATATACTTAATGTAAGGACAAGATATGTCTGAAATGATAAAAATCGCAAAAGATGTTTTAGAACAAGAGGGCAATGAGCTACTTCGCCACGCTAGTATGCTAGGATCAGAGATAGATGAGGCTGTAAATTTGATATACGCCGCAAAGGGTAAAGTCATCGTAGCTGGTGTGGGGAAGAGCGGACACATCGGTGCAAAGATAGCAGCAACTCTAGCTAGTACTGGCACACCCAGCTTTTTTTTGCATCCAACTGAAGCTATGCACGGCGACCTTGGTATGATACAAAAAGATGATGTTGTTTTAGCGATTAGCTTTAGTGGCGAAAGTGATGAGCTGGTAAGAATTTTGCCACATATTCAGAGATTTGGTGTAAAGATTATAGGTATGGCACGAAGTGCAAATAGCACACTCGGGCGTTTTAGCGACGTGTTTTTAAATTTAAATATTACAAAAGAGGCGTGTCCGCTAAACGTAGCACCGACTACATCAACGACATTAACACTTGCAATGGGCGATGTCTTAGCTGTTTGTCTTATGTATAAGCGTGGGTTCAAACAAGAGGACTTCGCTCAGTTTCACCCAGGCGGTAGCCTAGGTAAAAGACTGTTTTTAAAGGTTAAAGATGTTATGCGAAGTGAAAATTTACCTATTGTTAGTAGCGATGTTAGTATCAAAACAGCCATAGATGTGATGACTCACGGCAAAGTTGGTAATGTTTTGTTAGTAGATGTTAGTGGTCGGTTGGTAGCTATTTTGAGTGATGGAGATTTACGCCGAGCCTTGATGAATACTAAATTTGATATAAATGACAAGGCGATAGATTATGCTACAAAATCACCAAAAACATTAACAGATAAAAATATGTTAGCAGTTGATTCACTTAAACTCATTGAAAAATTTAAAATTCAACTATTAGTTATTGTCGATTTTGATTGCAGGCCAGAGGGGATATTACACATTCATGATTTGACAAGCTTGGGACTATAAAATGGAAAAAATACGTATAAACAAATTTATATCTCATAATACAAACTACTCACGCCGAGAGGCTGATGAGCTGATAAAGCAAGGTAAAGTTAGCTTAAATGGTTGTATTGTTAATGATTTTAGCGTTGGTGTTAGCAAAGAAGATAAGCTAAAAATCAACGGTAAATTTGTTAATAAGAAAAAAGACTTTACGATGATAATCTATCACAAACCAAAGGGTGAGCTAGTAACAAATAAAGACGATCGTGGTCGCAGAACGATATTTGACTCATTACCGCGTGGGTTTTCTAAATTTGTTAGTATTGGGCGGCTAGACTTTGCTAGTGAAGGGTTGTTGCTACTAACAGACGCACCAGCTATCGCAACAGCACTAATGAAAAGTGATATAGAGAGAGAATACTACCTAAAAGTTAAAGGCGAGATTACGCCTGAAGTTATAACTGCTATGCGTGAGGGATTTTTTGCAAAGGACGCAAGCAAAGGAGCTCACTCAAAAAGCAAGATAACTTCAATGGAATTTAAGCCATTTTTAGCATACCGCGTATTTGAGACAAGTGGCGGATATACAAAAGTAAAGGCTATTATAAACGAGGGACAGAATCGCGAATTAAGGAGATTTTTCGGATATTTTGACCTTGATGTGGTTGATCTAAAACGTACCGCCTTTGGGCGTATAACTTTAAGCACTCTAAAACCTGGCAAATGGCGATACTTTGAGACATCTGAATATGATGACTTAAGAGATTTTATGAAGGAAAATGGGGTTAGGCATTAAAGTTTAGTATAATTTACTCAAATAAATTAAAAGGTTGCTTAATGACTATTTTTGAAGTTGCTAAAAAAGTTTTAGAGGATAAAAAGGTTGCGTTGTCTCCAAATAGAATATATAAACTCGCAGAGGAAATGAGACTAGTAGAGCAGTTAAATTTAAAAGGTAAAACACCTTGGCAAACATTTAGTGCATATATTTATATTGACTTAAAAAATAATCCAAACTCAATATTTGAAAAAGTAAGTCAAAAGCCGATACTTATAAAACTCAAAAATCAAAATTCAAAAGAGCCAAGGCAAGAGGCAATACAAGAGCTAAAAGATGATAAATTTATTGAGCGGGATTTGCATCCGCTTTTAGTAAAATTTATATACTCTAATGAAAATTTTAATGCTCGTGCAAAGACGATATTTCATGAAAATAGCAAAAAGCAACAAAAAGGACACGATAGATGGCTTTATCCTGATATAGTCGGTGTGAGCTTTGAAGCTGAAAACTACGAAAAAGTTATGTTGGGGTTTATCTCTAAATTTAACCAAATACCTATAAAGCTATTCTCGTTTGAGATGAAGAAATTTTTAAGTGTTGGTAATTTTAGGGAGTATTATTTTCAGGCAGTCTCAAACTCTAGCTGGGCTAACGAGGGCTATTTAGTCGCACTTAATATAGATGAGAGTGATACAGAGCTGATAGAACTTATCCAAAAGTTAAATTTAAGCTTTGGTATAGGCGTTATCAGTCTTGATAGCGAAAATATCGCACAGAGTAAAGTTATCGCCCCTGCTAAATTTAAAGATGCACTAGATATGAATATAATGAACGAACTCACTCAGAAAAATAAAAATTTCAATAGTTTTTTAAAGACAATTAAGGATTTTGAATCAGAAAATCAAGTTAGATTTGAGCATGAGTTTGATGAAATTTTAGATCATGATAAATTTGAAAAGTATCTAAAAGAAAAAGGGATAAAAAAATGTTAGTTCTTGGCTAACACTTTTGAAATTTAGATTTTGAAGTCTGTGCTAAAGCAGTGTTTGACTTCGCCTTTAAAAAATATCTTTCCATTTTCAAGTCTAAGACCAAGCTTATCCCTGCTTTTTGGATAGACGTTTATGCTCTGTTCTAAGTTAAAATTTAAAAAACCGCCGTAAAAACACGCTGCCATACCTGTACCGCACGCTTGAGTTTCATTTTCAACTCCACGCTCGTAAGTTCTAACATAAATTTCACCATCTTTTATCATAGCTAAATTTATGTTTGCATTGTATTTGTGTCTTAGTTTGCGAGCCATACTAATGTCAAACTCAGTTAAATCACTAACAAAACTAACAAGATGAGGTACACCAGTGTCATAAAAATACCACTCTTTGTCAAACTCATTTATAGGGTTATTAGCCAGTATTTTGGGGCTTGTTAATTCTACCTCTACACCATCATCACTAACTTTAGCACTAACACTACCACTACCTGTTAGCAGGTTAAATTCATTATCACAAAGTCCATTATCCACTGCATATTGTGCAGCTGCACGTGATCCATTGCCACACATTGCTGCATAACTTCCATCGTTGTTATAAAATTCCCAAACGATCTCGTTAGTATTTTGGCTCGGTTTTAGTACGATAAGTCCATCTGCACCTACGCCGTTATAGCGGTTACACAATCTAACAGCTAACGCACTTCTGTTAGCACTAACAAATGTGTGAAATATCACAAAGTCATTACCATTTGCATTGTATTTTGCTACTAACATATCTATCCTTTTATCATATTTATAAATTTTTCTGTTTGGCTTGTTAGATGAGCTAAGTCTCGTGAGTTATCTATTACTATATCTGCGAGTTCTAGCTTTTTTTCTATATCCATCTGAGTGTTTAGCCTTTGAGTGGTTGCATTTTCATCTAAGTTATCACGAGCCATAACACGCTTAAGTAGAAGCTTAAGTGGTGCATAAACTAGCACAACTTTATTAAATTTATCATAATTGCCACGCTCAAAAAACAGTGGAATATCAGCAAAATATGCCACTCTTAGTCGCTCAAGCTCATTTGAGTACTTATAAATTTCATCTTTAATCTTTGGGTGCAATAAATTTTCTAGTTTTTCTAGCTTACTTTTATCGCTAAATACAGCCGTTCCAAGAGCCTTACGATCAACTGTCTTTATGCTACTTTCTGTCTTTATAAATCTATCTCCAAACAGTCTTGCTACCTCATCAGCACTTGCGTTTAGTATCTCGTGAGCAATCTTGTCAGCGTCTATCACGCTATATCCATAAATTTTTAAAAGATTACAAAATGTGCTTTTGCCACTACCGATACCGCCAGTGACGACATAACCATATCTAAATTTATTCATAGTTTCATCCATATTTTATTACTTTGATTTTAGCAAATTTTGGCTAAAATAGGCAAAATTTAGGCTATAAAAGGAAAAATAATGATAAGCTACAAGGATGCTGGTGTGGATATAGATGCTGGAAACAGCTTTATTGAAAACATAAAACCGCATGTGAAATCAACCTTTACACCATTAGTTTTAGGCGGTATTGGCTCATTTTCAGGTGCGATAAAACTACCAAGTGGATATAAAAATCCAGCTATCTTAGGTGCGACTGATGGCGTAGGCACGAAGCTTCGTCTTGCTATAGATGCAAATCGCCTTGAGAGTGTAGGCCAGGATTTGGTCGCTATGTGTGTTAATGACTTGATTTGCAACTTCGCAACGCCACTATTTTTTCTTGATTATTATGCAACAGCAAAGCTTGATATAGATGCGGCGACAAAGGTTGTAGCAGGTATAGCGGATGGTTGTCGTTTGGCTCAGTGTGCTTTAATAGGTGGAGAGACGGCTGAAATGCCATCTATGTATGAGGGCAAAGATTTTGACTTGGCGGGATTTGCTGTGGGCATGGCTGAGGTCGATGAAATCGATAGGAGTAAATTTGTAAAGTCTGGCGATATGTTGATAGCTCTGCCATCAAGCGGACTTCACTCTAATGGTTTCTCGCTTGCTCGTCGCGTTATCAGCAAACTTGGACTTAAATTTGATGATAAGATTGGCGATAAAAGCCTGATAGAAGTGTTGCTTGAGCCGACTAGAATTTATGTTAAAGATTTTCTAAACTTAAAATATAAAATAAATGCCTTAGCACACATCACAGGTGGCGGTATAGTTGAGAACTTACCGCGAGTTTTCCCTGATGGACTTGGTGCGAAAGTAGAGTTAAAAGCGATAAAAACGCCTGAAATTTTTGATATTATCTCTCAAAAGGTTGAGCATTCTGAAATGATGAGAACCTTTAATATGGGTGTTGGCATGGTATTAGTTGTGCCTAAATTAAACGTAGATGCAGTGTTAGATGTAACTGATGGCTATATCATCGGAGAGATAGTGAGTGGCAAGGGTGTAGAGATGGTTTAAATTTAGCTATTTTTACGCAAAGTATCTAAATAGTAAATTTATAAATTACAAGAATACTGATAAAAATATTAGATAAGCCTATAAACTTAGATAAGTTAGGCTAGGATATAGCGAATGATTGTTGCAAATACAAGTAATCACTATAAATTTTAGCTCGTGATGAAAGCTACTCGCCATTTAGCTTTTAAACTGCAAACTAGCTAAAAGTGATGAGTAATTGAGAGAGTTAAAATTATGTATAGTATGACAATCTAAGGTCATACATAATAGATGTAATTATTAAATTAAATAATTTGCTGGTTGTTTAAATTTAGATATCACAAGCATTAATAAACGGGGTTTAAAAACTATAAGTAGTTTACAGAAAGCTAAAATTTATAATTCAACCATATAGCTAGCGTCATAAACACCATCAATACGCTTTTGTATATCGTTCTGCCAACCATTTGCTATTGTAGTAAGCTTAAAAAATTTATCTAATAAATTTTGATGATTTTTTGGGTCAAAAAAGAGTTTATTTACACTCATAACGCTCATTTGAATGCTATCTTGCGAAATAAGCTTTATCTCATCTCCAGCCTTACATGATCCGCTCTCAAGCACTCTATAATACCATCCAGTAAGTCCCGTCGCGAAGATATGTCTTGCAAAGTCTTTATTTCCCCAGCGTATGGAAATCTTAAAACAAGGCTTTCGTGGTTGTGAAACCTGAAGTACGAGTGAGCCGACTTGGTGCACATCACCTATGCAAACATTGTTCTCATCTAGACCAGATATTGTTAGATTTTCTCCCATCGCACCAAATGGCAAATTTGAAAGTCCAAGATAACTCTCCCACGACGTATAGTTTTCATAAGAGTTGGCAAATACTGCTTTTTCGGCTCCACCGTGATGTTTTGTATCTGCTACGCTATCGCCGCAAAATCCTAGCTCATTAGCAAAAGTCTCGCCACTTTGGGCAACTTTAAAAAAGGCACTT
The DNA here is from genome assembly GCF_018145655.1 of Campylobacter anatolicus. NCBI lineage: Bacteria > Pseudomonadati > Campylobacterota > Epsilonproteobacteria > Campylobacterales > Campylobacteraceae > Campylobacter > Campylobacter anatolicus. Next base: position 62,293 of record NZ_JAGSSY010000004.1, on the reverse strand, counting down.
TTCCACACCTTTTTAAGTGGATTAATGGCATTTTTATCACCGTATTCTTTCACGCTACCTAGTAAAACTGCTTTTAAAAACGCCATTATTTAACCTTTATATATTCATCTTGTTTATACTCTTTTTTTTCATTGTAGTCTTTTAAGAGCTTTTCAACTACTGGACTTAGAATAAGAACGGCTATTAAATTTGGTATAACCATAAGTCCATTAAACAAATCGGCTAAGCCCCAAACAAGATCTATTTTTAACAAACTTCCTAAAAATACAAAGCAAACGACTAAAATTTGAAGCCATTTAACACCTTTTTGACCAAAAAGATAGCGGATATTTATCTCGGAGAAATAATACCAACTTATAATAGTTGTAAATGCAAAGAAAAATAGGCATATAGCTACAAATGAGTAACCAAGTTGATTGCCAAGCAGGTGTGCTGAAAAGGCCTCTTGCACGAGAGTAATTCCCTTAAATACCGCTTCAAATTTGCCAGCACTAACCTCTTTAAACGCCACCACATTAGAACTAAGGACTACAAAAACGGTGATGTTTAGCACGATAAAAGTATCTACAAAAACACTCATTATACCTAGTACACCTTGCTCTACTGGGTGTTTAACCTTTGCGGCGGCGTGTGCGTGTGGAGTTGAACCCATACCTGCTTCATTGCTAAAAAGCCCCCTTGCGATACCGTAACGCATAGCTGTTGCGATGGTAGCACCTGTCGCACCGCCCCAAGCAGCAGTAGGGTTAAATGCTGCTTCAAATATAATATTGATAACAGCTGGAATTTCTTTGAAATTTACGATGATAATAATAAGACCGACTAATACATAAAGTATAGCCATCATTGGCACAACCTTTTCTGCTACTCGTGCGATAGCTCTAACTCCGCCGATAAAGACAAATGCACAGATGAGTGCGAGGACGATACCAATCGCCCATTTTGGTATACCAAATGCTCCAGAAAAGCCATCCGAGATGGAGTTTGCTTGTACCATATTACCCATACACCCAAGTGCTGTTATAATGGCAATGGCAAAAAATATCGCTAGGTATTTACCCATTTTACCGCCTACACCATTTGAGATGTAAAATGCTGGACCACCGATAGTATGTCCGCTATTATCTTTTGTGCGATAAATTTGTGCTAGGCAGATCTCGGCAAAATTTGTAGCCATACCTAAAAACGCAGCACACCACATCCAAAATATCGCACCAGGACCGCCCATTATAAGTGCAGTTGAAGCACCGACTAAATTTCCAGTACCAACCTGTGCTGCGACTGCAGTAGCAACCGCTTGAAACGAGCTCATTCCGTGCTTACCAGCGGCATCTCCGTGAAGTGAAAAGTTACCAAATAGTTTGTTCCAACCATCTTTAAATTTAAAAATTTGAACAAATTTAAGCTTAATAGTAAAGTAAAGCCCAGTTCCACAAAGTAGAGCGATAAGAAAGTATGGTCCCCAGATGAAGGAATTTATAGTATCAATACCATTGTTAAATGTGTTTAGTAGTGTATGCAATGGATGTCCTTTGAAATATTGTTTTATGAGATTTTAGAGTATATTTAAAATAAAATTAAATTTTTATAAAATATTTAAATTTTAGCTACTTTTTTGTCTTTATCCTCACACTCCATTCATCTAAGGTTTTTTCAAAGCCTATGCCATTGCTATCATAAAATTTTAGCGGTTTTTCTAAATACGTCTGCTCTACCCAGCCACCAAAGTCGTGCGGATAAAGATATTTTTTTATCTCTGGATCACTATTTATTAGGTATTTTGGCACTTGTAACTTTGGCTCGTTTTTTACATAAGATAAAGCAACATTAATTGCCTTATAACTTGAGTTTGACTTTGGTGAGTTTGCTAGATAGACGGCACACTGAGCTAAAATGATACGTGCTTCAGGATAGCCTATTTTACTAACAGCAGTTAATGTGTTAGTCGCCATTGTTAGTGCATTTGGATTTGCGTTACCTATATCCTCACTGGCAAATATCACCATCCGCCGTGCGATAAAGTCTGCACTCTCACCGCCGTCTATAAGTCTTGCAAGGTAATATATAACAGCATCTGTGTCGCTTCCACGAAGAGATTTTATAAATGCACTTGCTAAGTTATAGTGCGTGTCATCGCTACTAACTCCATCACTTAAAGCATTGGCTCTTAGTGTTTTTAACTCTGTTAGTGTTATGTTGGTTGTTATACTTAGTGTAAATTCTAATAAATTTAATAATGCTCGTGCGTCTCCGCCACTACTTTTAAATAGGTAATCTTTAGCCTCGTCTGTTATTTCAAAGCTAACTTTAGTCCTAATGTTTGTTAGTAGTTTTTCAAAATCACTAACATTTAGTGGTTTAAACTCAAAGAGCATTGAGCGACTACGAATGCCTGAGCTTAACGTAAAGTATGGATTTTCTGTACTAGCACCAATGACTAAAGCGTGATAGTTCTCCATAGGTATGAGTAGAGTTTCTTGTTGTGTTTTGCTTAAGCGGTGAATTTCGTCTATGAAAAATAGCGGTTTTGTTAGTGCGTTTTCATGATTTTTGAGAATTTTACGAAAGTCATCTATCTTTAAATTTCCCCCGTCAAATTCATAAAAATCATAATCCATCTGTCCTGCTACTGCTCTAGCAAAGCTAGTTTTACCACACCCTGCCACACCATAAAATATAGAGTGCGGAATCTTGCCATTTGCTATAAATTTTTTAAAAACAGCGACAACTTCGGCTTGTCCGCATATCTCATCTAAATTTTTAGGGCGAAATTTAAGAGCAAAAGCTTGCAAGAGTATCCTTTTATTTTTTGGATATTATACTAAATTTACAAGCTTAAGCCAAAACTAACTTTTAAAATTTCTTTTCAAAATCAATATAGAAGTTTCTGCCACGTCCAACATAGCCTGAGTTTTTATAGCTATTTGCCTGCATGTGTTTATCATCTAGTATGTTATTAACACCAAAATTTAGCTTAAATCCACTTCCAAAAATTTTATTTTGAACTTTTGGCACCCAGCTACCACGTAAATTTACAATAGTATAAGGCCTATCGGGGTAATAATATGTATTTCCTCTTATTACAACACTCTTTGTATCAAGGTATGGCTTTAGCCAATGACTTATATGCACTCCACCACTTAAGCCCCATGGTATATAACGATATGTAGCCCCTAATGTTATTTTATCGGCGAATGGTTTTATTCTAGCCTTTGTCTCTTTGTCTGTTAGTTTTGTGTGATCATAGCTAAAGTCAAAAAGCCAATAGTTTATATTATATTTGGCTTCCACCTCATATCCATATCGTTTGGTTTTTGCGATATTTTGATACTGAGCGTATGCTCTGCTAGTATGAGGTGGTGTGCCAAGTGCTGTGAGTGCTTTAAGATTTATTAAATTTGAAATTTCACCAGTATAGTAGGTTGCTTTTAGATAAAGCTCATCACTATTTGTTATCAACCCGCTTTTATCTACTGAAAATCCAAACTCATACTCTTTTGCTATCTCTGGCTTTAAATTTGAATTTGGTATATACCAATACATTATATTTAAAGGGCCAGAGGCTGATGTCTCGTGTGGTGTTGGAGAGCGAAATGTCTCAGCATATCCTGCTAATAAGTGTATATCTTCAAATATCTCGTAAGCAAAAGCTATCCTTGGTGAAAATCTACTTTCCGTAAATTCACTACTTCCGTTTATATTAACCCCGCGCTCAAACCTATCATATCTACCGCCAACTGTTATCTCTAAATTTCTTAAATTCATAATATTTTGAATGTAAATTCCTAGATCTTTATAGTAATTTGGCATTGAACTAGAGTCTTGTAGCACACCGTTTACGATAAAGGTCGCATTTTCACGGCGTTTTTCATAATCAGCACCTATAACTAGCCTATGATCTATAATGCCAGTATCAAATATGCTCTCATTTTTTAAATTTATACCCCAACGATCATCTTTGTTTATATAGTAGTTATTTACATTTGTTGTCCCGACTCTTCCAACTCTATCTCTATTATATTCTGACTTGGCATTGTAGTATTGTGCTTCAAAATTTATCCAGTTGTTATTTAACGGTATGTAACTATATTTTAGATTATAATCACGTTGCTTTAGTGTGCCTATAGTCGGTGCATCGCCTGGGTCGTAGTGCCAAAGTGAATTCCATCCAGTTGTTACGTTTTCGTTAAAATTAAATAGACTAAACTCAAGTCTTTGTTCGTCTGTTACGTCCCATTCTGTCTTTGTAAAGAGTGTGTTTATCTGCTCTTTGTTTATTGTTTTTGTTATAGTTTTTGCTTCGTTTCCACCATCAGCTAGTTTTATATTTCCAAAATCAGCATGTTTGCCGTAGAATAAAAAGCCAAAATTTTCATATGGCTTAATGGCTATAGCTCCACGAAACGAGTGCATATTATTGCTCTCTATTCGTGAGCCTATCATTACGCCGTAGTTTTTGTTGTCTATTATATAATCATCAACTCCCTTTGTCTGCATACTAACTATACCACCTATCGCACCACTACCGTGGAGCACTGATGACGCACCTTTAACCACCTCAACTCGTTTTAATAAGTCATTATCTACTCTAAAACTTGAAATTTGGTTAGAAAACATAGACACAGAGCGTCTTATACCATCTTGTTTGATGATAATTCGGCTTTCATCATTGCCATATCCATAGCCACGAATTTTAAAATCCTGGCCTATTTGCCTACCATAATCACCGCCTATTTGAACTCCAGGTATTTGATCTAGAGCTTCTATAATAGATGGTGTGTATGATATGTTATTTATTACACCTATTTGACCTGCATATTTTGCTATATCAGTTTCGCTTCGGTTTGCTATTACTGAGATTAGTGCTAGATCAATTGTCCTTTCATCACTACTTGCTACCGTTGGCTTTGTGGCGTTTAAATCAACTGCGTAAAGTGATGAGCCGAATATAACAATAGCTGCTACTATACTAAATTTAGACATTTTCTACCTTTATGTTAATAATAATCGTTATCATAAAGTGAATATTAGCCACTATTATCTTAAATATTTATTAAATAAATAAATTGTTTAAAATCTGTAAGTCTATGAATGTTTTTACTTGCAGTTACAAGCAAAGTGAAGTAAAACAACGATATGCCGATTTCAATGAAACAAAGTTGGTACTAAATTTAATAACTCCTAAGTATAAACAATAATGTTTATAAATTTATAAGCATTATTGTTTATTTAGCTTAGCTATCTCATCTCTTGTTAGTCTAAATTTTATCCATCCACTTTGGCGTTTAGCACCTAAACTCTCATAAAATTTAATACTCGGTTCATTCCAGTCAAGACACTCCCATTCAAGTCGCCCAAAACCTTCATGCTCACAAATTTGAGATAAGGTTTTAATAAGTCCAAGTCCCAAGCCACGACCACGATGTTCTTTTTTAACATACAAATCTTCAAGGTAAATTCCAGAGCGTCCCAAAAATGTAGAAAATGAGTAAAAATATATCGCATACCCCACGATCTCACTGTCTACTTCGGCGACAAGGGCGTTTGCCAGTTTTTTCTCAAAAAGATGAGAGCGAAATGTTGCTTCATCTATATCTACTTCACTATTTAAATTTTCATACTTAGCAAGCTCTTTTATGAGCGATATTATCGCGACTGTATCGTTTACATTTGCCTCTCTTATCAATGTCTATCCTTTAATCTGCTTTTATGTTTGTCTTTGCACTTAAGCTTATTATCTTTAACTCATAGACGTTTGTAGTTTTTAGCGAGTGTGCTATAGCTGCATCAAAGCCTTGCAGATATTTGGGTGTGTATTTTTCACAAAGTAGCCTTAGAGCGTGTATCTTTGCGACTTCGTCATCTACTTGATACGCTTTTGTTTTTGCAACGGCACTTTTGTATTTTGTTGTATAAGCTTTAGAGCTATACGCTTTGCCATCGCCTTTCATCATCTCTAACTCATCAAGGCTTAGCATTGGGATATTATTTTGACTAACACAAACTAGCTCCACATCTTTGCCGTTTTGAAATAGCCTTTTCTTTCCACCAGCCATAGCTCCGTGTAAAAATATACTATTATTTTCACGCACATGTGAGATAGGCACTGAAAATACGCTATCTTCATCGATACACGAAACTACTGAGTATTCACTCTCATCTATTACTTTATAAGCTTCATTTATATCTAGCTCCCTATCCTTACGTCTCATCTTTATACCTTAAAATTTGATAAGTCCCAGTCTATCGCACTAATGCCGTTAGCTAACAGATATGCGTTAGTTTGTGAGAAGTGTTTGCAGCCGAAAAATGCCCCACGAGCTAGTGGACTAGGGTGTGCAGCTAACAAAATTTTATGTTTGTTAGCGTCTATTAGCTCACGTTTTGCCTTTGCGTTATTGCCCCAAAGTAAAAATACTAAATTCTTACGCTCACGACTTAATACTTTTATAACTGCATCTGTAAAGTTTTGCCAACCAAAATTTGAGTGAGAGTTTGCCACTCCTGCTGCTACGCTTAAAGTTGCATTAAGTAGCAACACACCTTGCTTAGCCCAATACGAGAGATCCCCATTATTTGGTTCAAGGATACCCAAATCATCGTAAATTTCTTTATAGATATTTGCTAGGCTTGGTGGCACTCTCACACCCTTTGGTACTGAAAAGCTAAGTCCCATAGCCTGACCTTCTCCGTGGTATGGGTCTTGTCCGAGTAATACAACTTTGACCTTGTTAAACGGAGTTAAGTTAAACGCATTAAATATTAGATGGTTTGGTGGATAGACAATGCCTTTGTGCTTTGCTTTTATAAATTTATCTTTAAGCTCGGCAAAATATGGGCTTAAAAACTCATCCTTTAACACCTCTTTCCAGCTTGGTTCTATCTTTACATTATCTAATTTTATCTGCATTATCTATCTTGTATATGTGTAGTTGTGTTACTACCGCTTTCTTGTGTGGTGTCTAGCGATAGTGCTGAATGACTAGTGATAGATAGCAATGTGAAAAATGGTCTAAATTTCATATCATTTCCTTTAAATTTAGACAAAATTATAGCATATTACAAGGTTGTTTTATAAATTTAGATACTAAATATTTATTTTAAAAGCTTATTATTGCATAAAATTTTAAAGGAGCAAAGATGAATTATCTTGAGATTATAAATTTTCGCCATGCTTGTAAGGTTTTTGATGAGAGCAAAAAGGTAAGCAGAGCGAATATGTATTATATTTTAGAAGCTGGACGCGTAAGTCCTAGCTCAACAGGGCTTGAACAGTGGGATTTTTTAGTCATTACAAATGATAAGTTAAAGGCTAAACTTCGCCCAAAATGCTGGAATCAAGCTCAAATCACAAGCTGTTCGCATCTAGTTGTCATACTAGCTAAGATAGCTGATATAAAAAGCGATAGTAAGTATGTGAGCGATATGATAGTACGCAGACCTTATAAAACTCCAGAAGAGCATGCAGGTAGAGTGGCATTTTATAAGGATTTTATAGATAGCAACTTTAAAAATGATGATGAGCTACTTTATACTTGGGCTCATGCACAGACGATGTTTGCAGCCAATAATATGATGAATGCAGCGGCAAGTTTAGGCATAGATAGCTGCCCAATAGAGGGCTTTGAGCAAGAGGCAGTCGGTGAGATACTTGGCATAGATAAGAAAAAACATAGAGTTGCTATCCTTGTGCCATTTGGTTATAGGCTTAATCCACAACCGAAAAAATACCGCCGTGAAATAAACGATGTCGTTACTTGGATTGAGTAGAATCTAAACACAATTAAACTATTTATAAAACCTTTTTAAAGTATTATAAGATAATTATATTGACAATTTATATCAATTTTATTATAATTATTTAACTAATAATTAAAAAATTTAGAAAGGTTTTATCTTGCAAAAAAAATCAATTATAGCTCTATCATTGGCTGTCGTATTTTCAGGTGCACTAAGCCTTAATGCTGATGAAAGTATCGTATTAGATCAGATCGAAGTTACGTCAAATAGTGCAGGTGCAGCAGTAGATGATATCAAGATCAGCACACGTAATGCTGGGATTGTTAAAGATGTTGTTCGTGATATTCCAGGTGTTTATGTAGGTGGTACAAACGGAATGAACCAAAAAATTTATATGCGTGGCGTTAGTGATCGTGGTCTAAATATCACGATAGATGGAGCCAAGCAAAATGGCAATACATTTCATCATAATGCAGACTTGCTTATAGACCCAGACCTGATAAAGGCTATCGATATAGAAGTCGGTGCAAAGTCAGTTGTAAATGCAAATGGGGCACTTGGCGGTAGTGTAGCTTTTAAAACTGTTGATGCAAAAGATTTGTTAGAAGGCGGTGAGATTATTGGTGCTAAGATCAAGGCTGGATATAGCTCAAATGATGAGGGTTTTTCTCAAGGGCTTATGGTATTTGCCGCACCAGTTGAAGGGCTTGATTTCTTGGCTGCGTTAAATCATAAAGGCTATGACTATGGTAAGGCTGGTAATGGCAAGGTTATAGGTGGCAACGGAAATGATTTAAGTTATTTATTTAAGATTGGCTATAACTTTTTAGATTTTCATAGAATTTCGATTAGCCACGAACATACGCAGTTTAAAGGAGACTATCCTTTAAAGGCTGAGTTTGGTTACAATGCAACCGGTAACGCCTATACTGATACAAAATATGAGCGTGACACAACAACTATTAAATATACATATAATCCAAGCGATCTGTTAGAATTTGACGTAAGTGCTTATAATACCGAACATAAAAGAGTAACAAAAAACAAATGGGGCGTAGAGACAAAAGGTATAAATGCCAAGGCAACAACCAAGCTTGAAACTGGAATTTTGGCTCATACTTTAAGATATGGTATCGAGTATTATAATACTGAAAATTTTGTAAAGCCTAACAATAATAGACCAGAAGAGGTAGATAACTACTCATTATATTTAGAAGATGCGATCAGATATGGTGATCTTATCGTAACTCCTGGTGTGAGATATACTAGACATGAGTTAAAAACTTACAATGGTACTGCCAATAATATAAGTAAATATAAATATAAATTTGATGAAGTTACCCCAGCACTTGGACTTGATTATAATATAGGGTATGGCTTTGGTGTGTTTGCTAGTTATGCAAGAGTGTTTAGAGGTCCTGATGTTATGGAGAGTATGCTCGCAGCTGGGACTAGCAGGGGGAATGCTTTAGGCTGGAATGGTAATGATGATCTTAAAGCCACAACTGGCAATGCATATGAGATAGGCGGCAGATATAAAAATGAATTTGGTGAAAATAAATCTGTAAGCTTAACCGCTAAATACTACAAAACTGAGTATAAAAATTTAATAGTAGATAACAATGCTCAAAATGGCACGATAAATAACGTCCTTTATAGGATAAATGCAGGCGGAGCTGATATAGATGGTGTTGAACTTTGGAGTAGATTAAATTTAGACAATCTAAGTCTAGCAGCTAGCTACACACATCAAAAAGTAAAATATACAGGAAATAGAGTAACTCAAACTAGTAGAGGAACAAGAAGCTATGCAGTATCAAATGTGCTAGGTTACCGCGATCAGGGTGATAAATATACTTTTAATACAGAATACTTTATACCAAGAGCTGACATATTATTAGGATATAATTTGATATTTTTTAAATCAAGAAATGTTCATAGTGCAAGCTCTATAACCGGCGATAATGTCAGGCTTCCAAGCTATGCAGTAAATGACTTTTATATAGCATATATCCCAAGTAGTGGTAAATTTAAAGGTCTTGAGATAAATGCTGGACTTTATAACGCGTTTGATAAAGCGTATGCCTCTCATTCACAACGCACAGCAGAATATACAGGCGATACTACATCTATAGACTGGGAGCCGGGTAGAAATTTCAAGGTTAATGTAAGTTATAAATTTTAATTTAAAGGCGAAGGATGGAGTTTTTAAAACATCATATCGATTTCGTGATATTTGCAATACTAGGCTTTATGAGCTTTATTGTTGTTTGGTTTAGCATTGAAAGATGCATATTTTTATCAAAGGTAAACTTTAAAGAGTATAATAACGAAGACGAGCTTGAAATTGGATTGACTAAAAATTTAACCACACTTTACATCATCTATTCAAATGCCCCATATATCGGACTACTAGGGACAGTTATAGGAATTATGGTTACATTTTATGATATGGGTATGGGCGGTGGCATAGACGCTAAAAATATAATGGTTGGTCTATCTTTGGCACTCAAAGCAACTGCTATGGGCTTAGTTGTGGCAATCCCAACGCTTATGATATATAATGCACTTTATCGTAAAGTCGAAGTTGTTATGACTAAATTTAAGGCTTATGCAAATGAAGTCATATAAACATGACGGGCTAAATGTCGTTCCATTTATCGACATTATGCTCGTTTTGCTTTGTATTGTATTAAGCGTTTCGACATTTATCGCACAGGGTAAGATTGAGATAGAGCTTCCTCAGAGCGAAAGTGGCGTAAAGGAGCACAAGGACGACTCTATAAGTATCGTCATAAATGATAAAGATGAGATATATTTTGATGATATTTTAGTGGGTGAAGATGAATTTGAAACCAAATTTGCACAGATTGATTCGAAAACATTAGTGATTTTAAGAAGTGACAAAAACTCTAAATTTGAAAGCTTTGTAAAGATTATTGATGCACTTAAAATGAAAAAACACGAGAATTTTGCAATTGCAACAGAGATTAAACAATAACGCCTCTATCATAGGCTTTTTTATTAGTGCAACTTTGCATATAGCGTTTATAGTGTGGATTGTTTGGGTGCATTCTAATATCATATACACAAGTCCAAAAGTGGTAAAGCTACCTCTAAATGCCTTTATAGTTGGTGGTGGTGCATCGGCTGAGCCACCAGCTCCACCACAACCCAAACCTATGCCAGAGCCAACACCACCACAACCAGAACCCATCCTTGAACCAGAGCCGATGCCTACACTGGTTAAGATACCAAAACCAGTTGTAGAAGATAAAATCGTCGAAGATGTAGTTAAAAAACCTGAGCCTAAAAAAGAGGAAAAACCGAAAGAGAAACCAAAGAAAAAACCTGAGCCTAAAAAAGAGCCTAAAAAGGAGGTATCTCCTACGCCAACTCCGCCAAAGCCACAAGAGATACAGGTCTCGTCAAATTCTGTTACTAGTGAGTTTGCAACTCAAAATGTTGCGGTCAGTGGCAATAATGCATTAAATAAAGATAGCAATAAAGTCGCTAGTTCAAACACTCAAAGCGATAACCCAATGCAGACAAACGATGTTGCACTACATCACGCTATCGCTGGTGAGATACAAGCTATCATAGCAAACTATGCTAAAAAGAACTATCCACGAAGCTCAAAAATTCGTCGCGAACAAGGTACGGCAACAGTGAGTTTTAACTACGATCCAAGTGGAGTAGTTGATAATGTAAAAATTGTAAAAAGTTCAGGGTTTGCAAATCTTGATGAAGCGGTTAAAATAGCGATTGATAAAACAAAGAGCAAATTTCCAAAGATCGATAAAAAGACTACATTTTCTGTCCCTGTGAGATTTAGTCTAAGTTAGTATAACGTTACTAGCTTAGATTTTAAATTAAAAAATACAAAATATAATTCTATATTTAAAATTCTTAATTAATAAAATTTTTTCTTTTCTAATAAAACAAATTTGTTCTATACTTTTAAAATTAATATTTTAAATATACATTAATAAATTTGGAGGAAAGGAGAAAATATGCAGATTGATAGACGAAAATTTCTTCAATTTAGCACGTCAGTAGCTACTTGTTTAGCTATCTCGCCTAGTATCACACTAGCAAAAGATAGCTTAAAATATGAAGCTATCTATGATAAAAATATTAAAGATAGCTTTGAATTTGCACAAAATTTTGCAAAACAGCACGAGATAGACGGCGATATTTCTAAATTTTATTTTGAAAATATCAGGCATTTAGATGACAGTACCGCTTTTTGTGGTATAACTAGTTATGAGACCTTCTTTGTTTTACAACGACTATTCTTTGACAAAGATTTTGTCGCTTTTTATAGAGCGGAGCACGATTTTAGAAATGATAAGAGTAGCCATAATGTGCTAAGTCAAATTAATCAAGAAAAGGTGCTAAATCATGCTCTAAATAGTGATAAATTTGTACGAGCATTGGCGTTAAGTATTGGTGATTTTACCCCTAGTTCAAATATAAAATCTTATAAATTTAATAGCAATGCAAACTCAAATGAGCCATTTTTGGTATCGTTTGCCTTTGCATCAAGGAGAGTGTTATGATACTACCTAAAAATGTGAGTGAAGCCGACTTTAAAGCAGCAGTTGCAGAGTTTAAAGTTGCCGTTGGTGCGGAAAACGTCTATGACAAAGACGACGATATAGCCCTTTATAGGGATGCGTATTCGCCTTATTGGGGTGAAGAGCTAGAAAATGTCCCATCTTTGGCAGTCGCACCAAAGAGCACAGAGGAGGTGCAAGCTGTAGTAAAAGTTGCAAATAAATTTAAAATTCCAATCTTTCCTATCTCAACTGGTAAAAATTTAGGCTATGGGGCGAGTGCTCCAAACAACCGAGGTGATGTGGTTATTGACTTAAAACGTATGAATAAAATTTTAGAAGTTGATGACAAAAGAAATTTCTGTATCTTAGAACCTGGTGTTTCGTATTTTGATCTTTATGAATATATTGAGAAAAATAATTTAAATGTGATGATGGATATACCAGATCCGGGCTGGGGTAGTCCAGTGGGTAACGCACTAGATCACGGCTGGGGCTATACATACGGTGCATATCGTGACCACTTCGGTGCTCATTGTGGTATGGAAGTGGTGCTTGCAAATGGAGAAATTTTACGCACAGGTATGGGTGCTTTGCCAAGTGCTAAGACATTTGCAGAGAATAAATATGGTTATGGACCATATCTAGATGGACTTTTTGCTCAATCAAATTTTGGTATCGTTACTAAAATGGGCTTTTGGATGCAGCCAAAACCGGAGCATTACGCTCTTATAAACGTAACTACACCATTACGCGAAGACATTATACCGATGGTTGAGATATTAAACTACCTTGAAGATAGCTTTATCATCGGTTGGCCTTTGTACCGCTCTCCACTTAATCCCCCTCATGGTAAAGCGATGAATCCTGAGCTAAAAGGCTACTTGACATCAAAGGGCGGTAAGCCAGACTATGAAAAAATTCAAAACTATGCTTTAAAAAATAAAATTCCATACTGGAGCGTGGATATTACCCTTTATGGCAACAAAGAAGCTGTTGCTGCAAATATTGAGGATGTTAAAAGACGATTTAATGCAGCTATAAAAGGTTGTGAGTTTAAGACATTAGAAAATCACTCTTTGCCGCTTACTGCCGAGCAGAAGAAAAATATGAAACATAAAGTAACGCTTGGAATTCCAAATATGGAAATTTTCTGGCTTAGTACTCGTGGCGAAACTATCGATCCAAAAGATGGACACGTTTGGTTCTCGCCTATCATCCCACGCGATGGACGTGAATTACTTAAATGTCAAGAGGTATATATAGATGTGTTTTATGAGATGGGTATGCCATCACCTATTACTCCTTTTGCACATCCTAGATCGTGGATGTATCGTGCATTTTGTTTTATGCTTGGATTTTCAAATTCTCGTGAAGATAGCGAGAAAAATAAAAAGATGCGTGAGGTTTATCGTAAGATGGTTAAAGTTGCAGCTGAAAATGGCTGGGGCGATTATCGTGCGGCACCTGATTTTCAAGATGATGTTATGGACGCATATTCGCATAACGACCATATATTGCGTAAATTTAGCGAACAGCTCAAAGACAGTATCGATCCAAATGGTATTTTAGCACCAGGTAGAGGAGGTATATGGCCAGCAAAACTACGTGCCAAACGTGGATATAGAGCAAGAGGAGAGAAAAAATGAAAAAGCTTATTTTTTTAGCACTCTGTGCTTTTAGCATGAGTGCATTTGCCGCAGATTATGATAATGGTAAGAAAATTTATAACCACTGGTGTCTGCCTTGTCATGGAGCTGGTATGCCTGGCACAAACGCCTTATATTATGCCTACAAAGGCACTGATATAGCCGCTGAGCTTACAAAGCGAACTGATCTAACACCTGAAGTAGTTGAGTTTTTCGTAAGAAATGGCAAACACTCTATGCCATTTTTTAGAAAGACAGAGATAAACGACACACAGATGAAAGATCTTGGTGAATATCTATCTAATGCCTACAAAAAAGAGAGTAAGAAGTAGATTAAATTTAGTGGCTTAGCTTAGGTTGAGCCACTCTTCACTCTTATCTACTTTGGCGATTTGAGATAATCAAAGCTATGCTTAACTACAAAAGTGTATGAAATAATCATTATTCCTCAATTAAGTAGCCAAATTAAACCCTTATTTAAACTCATTGGGATATTTAGATTATATACTATAAAAAGCCTTTGTTTTTAAAATTTTGCAGAATTAGGCAAGGAATTTGCAGAATTATTCTAATGTAAAAATAAAATTTCAGATACAATAAGAATTTATAAAAAGCAGATATCGCAGGTGTGATTACATTAAGCGTGATAGATATTTTACAAAGGAGATACAGATGAAGCAAGAGGGGCAAATGCTTATAAAAAAGGCAGAGCAAGAAGAGTTTGTCGGAAGATCAGAATTTTTCACAGGTAATGTAATTATAAAAAAGATATTTGATTCAACTCAATATGCAAATTTCGGTGCTAGTTTGGTGCATTTTAAAAAGGGTGCAAGGACTGTTTGGCATACGCATCCAGCTGGACAGCGTTTTATAGTAACAAAGGGCGTAATATACACTGGCACAAAAGATGGTATATTGCAAGTAGCCCATGAGGGCGATGCAGTGCTTTGTCCACCTGATGTGGAGCATTTTCATGGTGCTGGGTTTAAAGACATTGGTGAACATATCGCACTTACGCTTGAAAAAGATGGTAAAAATGTAACTTGGCTTGAATCGATAAGCGATGAAGAGTATGCTAAATTTATCGCAAAAGCAGACAAACAGGATGTGAAAAAATGATGAAATTTATAGTGTTTTTACTAGTTTTGTTTATAAATTTAAATGCAGGAGATCAGATGAAAGTGGTATTTAAAGTTGGTGATGAGAGCGTGAGTGCGACGCTAAATGATAGTAGTGCTGCAAGGCAGTTTTATGATATGTTACCACTTGAGGTAAAGTTAGAAAATTATGGTAGTAATGAGAAAATTTTTTCTCTTCCAAATATGCTAAGCACGGCAAATACTCATCCAAATTTAAAAGTATCTGTTGGAGATATCTCTTATTATGCTCCATGGGGCAATATAGCGATATTTCATAAGCCATCTAGAGGCGATTCTCAACTTTATACGATTGGTAGATTTGACGGTGATTTTAGTGCCGTAGTAAATGGCAGTATCACAAAGATAGAAAGGGCAAAATAGTGTTTATGCGGTTATGAAAGCAAGTGATTGCTACACATAGTATTTTTACAGAGGAAGTTGTATGCGATACATAAAAATTTAATGATAGAAACAAGATGTCTTAAATAAATCAAAAGAGTGTTAAAGCTGCGTAGAGACGCACTTAATAAAGAGTATTGGTGTGGATAAGGGTAAGTGGCGTAAAGTGAGATGAACCATTTGTCACTACAAAACTTTGGATAAATGATATTAGTGAAGATAAGGCATTTAAAGCCTTTAACATCTCTACGAAAAGGCTAAGGATTTAATATCTTGATTTTTATCTCATACATCAGCCGTTTAATGATATTTATATATAGCTACTAAGTAGGTCAAGGCGTGAAGGGCGTATGCACTCTATCAGTGCGAGCAACTTCTATAGTACATATTTAAGCAAAGAGTATGATAAGCAAAAATGTACTAAATATTGGATAAAAGTAGAGTTTGGTATATAAATTTAAATTTTCTCCGGTAAAAGCTATAAATTTATCTTACTACATCAACTCTTGATTTACCTTGCGAGTCAGTTACGATTTTAACTCTATCTCCATTTTTAAATGTTGATACCCCGCCCTCTTGAGCGTATGTTACTATGTCGCCATTTTCTAGTTTTATTACTAGCTCAATACCTTCAGTATCATTCATCATCTCGCCTACTCTATCAGCACCCATACCACCTATAACAGCTCCCACTGCTGAACCTGCTATCTTTCCAGAACCACCACCCACGTGATATCCAGCTAGTCCACCAAGTCCTGCAGCTAAGACGTTTAATACAACATTACTTTCGCCTGTTATCTTTATAGGTTTGAGCGAGATGATCTCACCAAACTGCGTTACTTGAGCCTTTTGCATCTCACCTTTAGTATATACATCTGGCGATGAGCTACCATTATTACTCATCACGCAACCTGATAAAAGCAGAGCAGTTATGGTAGATATTGATATTAAATTTTTCATTTCTTATCCTTTTGGATTGATATTTATACATTTTGACCTATTTTATTAAAATTTAATTAACAAGGATTATAGATTAAGTCTTGTTTGTAGAATTTTAGGAGATTTACCCCAAACGCTAAGGCATTTAGGGTAAAATTTGTTTTATTTTAAAGCATCTTTTGCTTGTTTAGCAAGTGCCGCAAATGCCTTCGCGTCATTCATCGCTAGATCAGCTAAAATTTTCCTATCAAGAACTATATTTGCTTTTCTTAAGCCATTTATAAATTTAGAATAGCTTAAGTCATTTAGTCTGCAAGCAGCATTTATACGAACGATCCATAGACGACGGAAGTCACGTTTTTTCGCACGTCTATCTCTGTAAGCATATACTAAGCTTCTTTCTAGTTGCTCTTTAGCTTTTCTGAAGTGTTTGTGTCTTGCACTATAAAAACCACGTGCAAGTTTTAGAACTTTTTTATGGCGTCTTCTTCTAACTACGCCTGTTTTTACTCTTGCCATATTTATCCTTTTTACAAATTGGCGTCCATTACGGATCTTTCCCTAAAATTTAGGGGAGTTTGAATGACCTTTTTTGTCAAAAACTTTTGCTTTTTGCTCAGTTTATACGCCGAGCATTTTTCTTACTGCTTGGACGTTCGTGCTATCTACATAGTGTGGAGCACGTAAGTCTCTCATACGCTTACTAGGCTTTTTAGTCAAAATGTGGCTTCTAAAAGCAGCACCACGTTTTATCTTGTTTTTGCCTACTTTAAAGCGTTTAGCAGCACCACGAACGGTTTTCATCTTTGGCATGCTAATCCTTTTTGTATTTTTACGATAAACGTTAGAATGTGGATTATACTCAAATTTTCTTTTAAATTTATTAAATCTAAGTGAAATACTCTTTACAAAATGCAAAAAAAATAATATAATGCCACAAATTTTTATAAAGGACTACACGATGAAATGTCCCATGCTTGCTACAAAAAGGTGTTTATAATCTCTATTTTGATTATAAATTCGTCTCTAACTATCTAAACGAACGCACAAAACAACTAATATTTTTAGCTTATAAGTTAATTGGACAAGAGTATTATAAATTTCATTTTAGTTTACGCAAATCTGGTTGTCATCCACCTTATTTAATAATATCCTTTTAAGTATTTTTAAATGAGCTTGAAATTTTCACTCCGTAATAGATTATATTCTGTCTTGGTTGAAAATTTTCTATGCAACATTTAAATCGTCTTAAAATGATATCATTAAAAATTTAGCTAATTTAGACAATCAATTAAAAAATTTTAAATGAAATAAGGAAAAACAATGATAAAAAGTTATGTTACAGGATTTGGCAGGATAGGTGAGCAAAGAGAGCTTAAAAAAGTTTTAGAAAATTACTGGTCTGGCAAGGTCAGTCAAGGTGAGCTTTTAAGCGTAGCAAAGACGCTTCGTGCTAGACACTGGAACTATCAAAAAAACGCTGGCATAGACTACATATCAAGTAATGATTTTTCATTTTATGACTTAGTTCTTGATACTATTTATGCACTTGGTTGTATACCATTTAGATTTAGATCGCTGAGTGGCTTAGATCTTTACTTTGCAATGGCTCGCGGTAATAAGAGTGCCGTTGCTATGGAGATGACAAAGTGGTTTAATACAAACTACCATTACATCGTGCCTGAGCTAAACAAAACTAGCACATTTAAGCTAAATGCCGACAAGATCATAACTGAGTATAAAGAGGCTAAAGAAAATGGTGTAAAAACTAAGATAAATTTAATAGGCCCTATCACATTTTTAGCCCTAGCAAAGACCACTGATGATAGTTGTGCTTTTTACCACTTTGATGAAGTTGTCACAAAATATGTTGAACTTTTAGATGAAATTTCAAAGCTTGATGATGAAATTTTAGTGCAGTTTGATGAGCCGATATTTGTTACAAGTAAGGGTGATGAGCTGACTGATAAGATTGTGCCTGTATATAGCAAACTTACCACAAACTCAAATGTTAAAATCATCTTTACAACATATTTTGAACATGCTTTAAAGGCAGTTGATGAGGTGATAAAAACTAAAATTTATGGTCTTGGGCTTGATTTTATCCACGGTGAGAGAAATTTAGAAGCTCTAGCAAAGATAGCTACCTCAAATGTCGTTCTTTTTGCCGGTATCGTTGATGGTAGAAACGTTTGGAAATCAAATATAGATAAAAAAGTGGAGTTGGTTAAAGAAATTTCAAAAGCACTTGGCGACAAAGACTTTGCAATCGGTACAAGTTGCTCGTTACTTCATGTCCCTTATACGCTAAAGTATGAAGATAAGTTAAATCCTGAGATAAAGAGCTGGTTAAGCTTTGCAGTTGAAAAACTTAGTGAAGTAGCAATCATCAAAAAACTAGCAAATGGTGAAAGTCTAAGTGAGAGTGAAGCTAAAATTTATGCAGACAACAAAACTAGTGCAAATTCTCGTGCAAACTCAAGTCTTATCCACGATGAAGCAGTAACAAAACGTGTAGCAAATTTGGTTAAATTTGAGCGTGAGCTATCGTTTGCTGAGCGTATCAAAATTCAAAAACAAAGACTAAACTACGGCATTTTACCGACTACGACCATTGGTAGTTTTCCGCAAACTAGTGAGCTAAGACAGGTGCGAAACGCTTATAAAAAAGGGCTTATAAGCACTGAGATTTATGAAGCGGATATTAAAAAATACATTGATGATTGTATAGCATTTCAAGAAGAGGTGGGACTTGATGTGTTGGTGCATGGAGAGCCTGAGAGAAATGATATGGTTGAGTATTTTGGTGAGCAGATAAAAGGGTATGCATTTAGTGAAAATGGTTGGGTGCAAAGCTACGGTAGTCGTTGTGTTAAGCCACCACTACTCTTTGGCGATGTAAGTCGTCCAAAGCCGATGACTGTGAAGTGGATAAGCTACGCTCAAAGCAAGACACAAAAGATAATGAAAGGTATGCTAACAGGACCAGTTACTATCCTAAACTGGAGCTTTGTGCGTGATGATCTACCGCGAGCACAGATCGCAAAGCAACTCGCCCTTTGTATATACGATGAGATCGCGGACTTGCAAGATGCTGGGATAAAAATCATACAAGTTGATGAGGCGGCATTTAAAGAGGGCTATCCGCTAAGAGTCGAAAATATCGGTGCTTATGAGAGATTTTCGGTTGATTGTTTTAAGCTTTCTGTTAGCTCAGCACGCCCAGAGACACAGATTCATACACATATGTGTTACTCTGAGTTTAATGATATCATCAAAACTATTGAGGCGATGGACGCTGATGTTATATCTATTGAGACAGCTAGAAGCGGTAATGAATTGCTTAAAATTTTTAAATCAGTTGGCTATAAACAAGAGGTTGGTCCTGGCGTTTATGACATACATAGCCCACGTGTGCCAAGCGTAGAGGAGATGGTAGAGCAGATAAAGGCATTGCTTGAAGTATTACCAAAAGAGCAACTATGGATCAACCCTGATTGCGGACTAAAAACACGCAAATGGGAGGAAGTAAAACCGAGTCTTAAAAATATGACCGAAGCAGTAAAAATCGTAAGAGCTTTATAAATTTTAGCCCCAATTTGGGGCTAAAAAAGTAGTAAATGAAAATAAACAAGATGCAAGATTTATTAAGTGAGCTTTGTTTTAATGGAGTGCATTATTTGAATTTGTTATTTAAAAGCAGAGATAGATAAAATTTATAATGAGTGATAGCACAAAACCAACAAGTTATTATGCTTGATATAACTTAAAAATTCTATTACTATCGCAAGAGTATATAGCACTTGTAGTTTAAATTTTATCAAAGATGAATTTTGTACCACTAATGTTTGTTTTGCTACATCGCAAATAAGATATAAATGTAAAAATTTATTATGGAATTTAAAAATCCTAATTCCACTAATAGAAGTTTAAAATGAGATAATTAAATTTTTAGATGATTTTATGGACTTGATAACAAAATTATAAGCAGAGTTACAAGATTGTGTAAAATATTAGTATTATTGTAATGATCTTTTAAACTTTAAGGAAATAGCATAAAGGATAAATTTGCTAAGAGATAAAATTTTAAATAAACATTCAGGTATATTGCTCTATGGATTGACGCCACCGAAAGCATATTTAGATGTTAATGAGTTGGAGCGGATAGCTGGGATCTGGCGTGATAGAGTAGAGAGTATCGGCGTTGATGGTATTGTGCTATATGATATACAAAATGAGACGGATCGAACGAGTGATGAGCGTCCATTTGAGTTTTTAGCAACGATAAAACCGCAAATTTATTATAAAGATTACTTACGCACGAGCGTTCCAGCTATTATTTATAGTGTTGTTGGAAACTATAATCTAAAAGGCTTTGAGAAATTTATAGATTCGCTTGAGCCAAACTCACTAAATGTATTTGTTGGAGCTAGTTCTAGTGCTGTGATACCAAAGCTAAGTCTTGATAATGCTTATGACTTAGTTAAACACAGTCAAAAAGAGATAAATTTCGGTGGTATATGTATACCAGAACGCCACTTTAAAAAAGGCGGCGAGCATATACGTGTCGCTATGAAAACAGCACAAGGGTGTAAATTTTTTATCAGCCAAGCCGTGTATAACCTAGAACATGCTAAAAAATTTATAGATGATTACGCTACTTTAGACTGTGAAAAAGTGCCTATAATCTTTACATTTACACCATGTGGTAGCCCAAAAACACTTGAGTTTATGAAGTGGCTAGGCGTTAGCATACCAGCTAAATTTGAAAATGCTTTGAAAAATTCGCAGGATATTTTAACGTTATCAGTAAATTTAAGCCTTGAACTTTTTAACTTTTTATACAAATACGCACTTTCAAAGGGCATAAGTGTGGGGGCAAATGTTGAGAGTATATCAACGCGGAAAGTAGAGATAGAAGCCTCTTTGCATTTGCTTGATGGCATAAAAAATATAATAAGAAATGTAAATTTTAGCTATAGAAGTGAGAGTTTTAAGTTTTTAGACTATTCTAGTTTATAACCCACGCCACGTATTGTAGTAATCTCTAAATTTGGTACTTTTTTGCGTAATTCGCGTAGTAAAGACCGTAAACGATCTTGAGCTGTTAAACTATCGTCTTTGTAAAGATGGTGCTCTATCTCATCGTATGTTACTACGTGTGGAGAGTTTTTGGCTAAAATTTCTAAAAATAACCCCTCTTTTTTACCTATATAAATTTTGCCATTTTTACTGTTTATACAAAGTTCATCTTTTTCAAATGTCAAGCCATTCTTAAGCTCAAACCTTGAATCAAACAATACCTTGCAAAGCTTTAATGCATGAAATGTAAATTCTTCGTGCGAAAATGGTTTAACAATAAAACCATCAACTCTTGCATAATAAATTTTTTTAAATATAGGTGGGAAAGCTTCGTCTAATATCATCAAAATAGGAGTTATATTTTTGTTTTCACGTAAAAATTTAACAAGGGCTAAATTTGGATTTTTAGCCCTTGTTTCAAGCACATATAAATCATAGCGGTTGCCACTATCGAAGTCAGCAAATACCTCGCTTTCGCTTTTAAAATTTGTTATACGAAAGTTAAATCGCCAAAGGGCGGCACTTAGATTTAAATTTAACTCAGTGTCGCTTGATAGTAGCATTATTTTTTTCATTCGTGTCCGCTCTTTTTCTCTTTATTCTTATTGGCGTCCATAAACTCCCTCTCATCTTTACTCGGCTCATACTTATCTTTAAAGAATGCCTTCTTAGTCTCTATCTTCATCTGCATCATCTTCTTCTCATATATCTTATATGATGGTTGCCAGTATTCAAGATAGTTTCTCAGTTTAGCTGAGTGCCCTGCATCAAAGTGGCAACTTACACACTTTAGCTCTTTATCAGTTCTTAATAACTTCTCATAGTGAGCGTGCATCTTTATAGCTTGTGGCTTACTTGCTGTATTGCCTAGTATATCTGTATGGCAGCTCATACAACCATTATCGAATACAAACTTCTCTTTATTCTCTAACCTCTTATGCCAATCAATCTTATCAGGATCGCCAAAGAAGTGAATATATCCTTCAACTATACCATTTTTAGCCTTAGTTAACACATATTTAGCTAAGTTATCGTGTGGTATATGACAATCAACGCATTTAGCCTTTACACCAGTTGCACCTTTGCCACTATGTATATCATCGTTGTAAGCTATCACCATAGGATCCATCTCATGACATACTACGCAAAACTTATCTCCACTTGTCTCTTTAAGTGCATAGTGAACTGGTAGGACAACTAAAAAGCCTATAATACCACTTATAAATATTATAAGCACTAATAATTTCTTAGATATTTTCATGGTGTTACCCCCATCCATTGTGGCACTTCATGCTCGTGGCATTCTACACACATATTTGTTGACTCTTTATGTTCAAAGTGACACTCATCGCAGTATAGTGTAGGGCCATCGTGAACTGAGTTATGAGGATTTGCTTTTAGCGTATCCATAAAATTTAGACGCTGTGCTATTAGCTTTTTACTCTTATGACACTGCATACATCCATTATCGCCTATGGCTTTAAATTTACTTGGGTCATCACCTTGTCCGCTATGACAATCAATACAATCAAAGGCTAAATGCTCGTGATGTGGCTTTATCTTATATTTAGCTCTAAGCTCATCAGATACTACTATCTTAGTTACGTTTAGATCACTTTTTGCACTATTTGTAGTTGATGCTGCAAACAAAGAAAAAGAGAATATACAAGCTAAGATATATATAAATGATGGCTTTATTAAATTTAGTTTTTTCATTAAACTACCTTTTTGTAAATAAAAGGACGCCGTATTTGGCGTCCCAAACAAAATCCATATTATAAATTATAAATTAACCTATAGTTTCACCAGCGATCATACCAAATGTGATACAATCTGTTATAGCTACTGTTCCTAGACGGCTAGCACCGTGTGTTCCACCTGTTATCTCACCAGCTGCGTATAAGCCAGGGATAGGTTTATTTGTCTTAGCTGAGATAACTTCTGCTTTTTCATTTATCTTTAGACCGCCCATTGTGTGGTGTGGTTTTGGAGATAGACGTATTACATAGAATGGACCAGCTTCATTGATCTCAAACAATGCACTTTCTTGTTTGTGAAATTCATCTTTTTTAGCCTTTACACCCTCGTTGTATTTTTTAACTGTCTCTTTTAAAGCTGCTGCTGGGACGCCGTATTTTGTAGCGATCTCATCAAGAGTAGCACATACACCTACTAGTTTTCCACTTGCCATACCTTTTTGGATAATCTCTTCGCTTAGATCTCTAAAACATTTGTCGTCACCAAATGTTATAGGGTATTTACCTGGAGCTTCGCGTAAAATTTTAAACTCAGCATCGGCACGAGTTTTTCGGTCAGCTAACTCATTCACAAAACGTTTACCTGTGCGGATATCAACAGCAATGCCATATTTAAATGTTCCTTGTTGAGTTAAGATAGGAGCTGTGCCAAAGCCTTTTTCATCTGGAGATGCCCAAGGTCCAAACTGAATCCAATCAACTTGAACCGGATAAGCACCGATCTCAAATGCTTTTAATAAAACGCCAGCTGTTGCACCTGGGTGGTTTGTGCTATCAACATCATCTGGTATACGCGGATCTTGTAGTTTTCTAAAGGCTTTATCGCGACAAAAACCACCAGCCGCTAGGACAACGCCCTTTTTAGCTTTATAAACTTTTTTAGTTCCGCTTGTATTTTCTAAATCATCACTGTAAAGATTAGGATTAAATTTATACTCTTCTCTAACAGCTATGCCAACGACTTTACCGCTATCATCTAAGATAAAGTCATCAAATTTAACACGACGAGCTAGTTTGCAACCTTCAATGGCTTCAAATTTCTCAAGCATCGGCTGAATGAAGCCTGAGCCTGAGTCGTTTGTAGTTAACATAGAGCGAGCAACTGTGTGTCCGCCAAAGTGTGCATTGTGGTCTTTAAACTGAACGCCTTGCTCTATTAAAAAATTATAAGAATCCATCGCACGATCAGCAATAGTATTTAAAAGCTCTGGGTGGTTTATACCAAGACCAGCCTTTAAGCAGTCAGCTATAAATAGTTCTTTGCTATCTTTTATGCCTTCTTTCGCTTGGACTGGATTTACAGGGATTGCCATACCACCACCGTTTATGACTGAGTTACCGCCGATACGACCCATCTTTTCTATGATCAGGACTTTGTTACCCTTTTTAGCAGATGTTAGACCAGCTGCAAGACCAGCAAAGCCTGAACCGACAATGATAACATCCCATTCCTCATCAAACTTCACATCTTTCTCATTTAAAGCAGAAGCTGAAGCACCTACACCACTAAGTGCTAAAGCACCAGCACCTACCACACTAATCTTTAGCATTTCACGTCTTGAGATTTGATTTGCCATAAAGTCTCCTTTTAAAAATGATTGATTACGGTAATTATATTACAATAATATGAGAATTATATGAGAAATTTAAAAATTTAATTTTCGTGATATTAAGTATATTTTGTAATATATGGTCTTAAAATTTTAGAAAAAACTAATATTTATTTAAATCATATATTTTAGTATAAATAATAAAATTTTATATAAGTATATATTTTATGTAGTGTGTAATCTTTGTTTGAAACGCCCAAAATATCGATATTTTATATAAATATACTTTATTAAATTTATAAGTTTTGTTTAAGAAAATATTCCATATTTTAAAGTAGCATTCTGGCTATCTTAATAAAGGCTGCACATATCTTTTGAATAAATTTAATGATTGTTGTAGTAGTATGTTTGATCGTGTTAAAATATCCATTTGATTTAAGCAAACAAAAAAGAAATATCAGCTATAATCACTAATCTTTTTGAGTGGTCGCGTAGCTCAGTTGGTAGAGCACTACCTTGACATGGTAGTGGTCGAAGGTTCAAATCCTTTCGTGGCCACCATACAATATTAATATCATTCAACTTTATTAAATATCATTCAAAAATAAAGTGTTAAAAATACCTTGAATGCGTTGTTTGTGTGTGAAAATTATTAAATATCATTCAATTTTATTAAATATAATTTAATATTGTTATAAACAAAAATAACTGGTAATATCACGGACAATTAATAAAAAATTTAATAAATTTAAAGACAGGTGTCCGTAAAAATGCTAAACGATACGAAAATCAAATCTTTAAAGCCAAAGGATAAATGTTATAGGGTAGGTGATGGAGATAATATCTTTACGTGCAGATTATGCCAAGTGGGACATTTATATATGAGCTTAAGAGTAAAAGCACAGGTAGATATAAACGTATAAGTTTAGGAGTATATCCAATCATAATGGCAAGACAAAAAAGACTTGAATTTCAGAAAATTTTAGCAAGTGGCGATGAGCCGATTAGTAAAGCAATCTTTTACAAGCTTTGAGAGTATTTTAAGAGCAAGAGAGCTAAGCAGGTTTTACTCATAGGCGGTATTATGAGCGATTTTTTCTACCAAAATTTAGCAAACAAGATATAAAAAGCAAGAAATTTTAGAGGTTATAAAACCACTTTTAGATGAGAGTAAGATAAGTGCTTTAAGCTCTATAACATCGCTTTTGTGTTATGCAGTAAGCACGGATAAATTAGAGCATAATATCGCCCTTGATATAGACAAAATACGATATTTAAACGTCCCAAAGTAGTGCGTTATGCGGTGATATTTGATAATAATGGTATAAGAAATTTAATAAATAATATCAAAATTATGATGATGATGTGCGTGTTATAACGGCTGGATTAGTTGGGTTTTAACCATAGCTTGTCCGTTTAATGTGTGAAGTATGAGATGGATATAAATCTAAGTGAAGTGGATAAAACACAGATAAAAGATATGTCAGCACTGCAACTTACTAAGTAGATATCGTCATAAACTCACAAAACATTACTACAAAAATAAATGCGTCAAACTCACAAAACACTATAAATGATAATAAAAAATATATACACCTACACGGCACACAAGCTACACCACAAGGAGGGTTTGTGAGCCCTATTATTAGTTGTCTTTTGTGTAGCATAGGGTATAAATTTCATATATGTGAGTTTTTTAAATTTTTTGTTTTTCGTATAATTTTTACTTATTGGCGTTTTTACAAGCTAGACTTCATTTATTTTGTCGGTTTTATAGCATTTAATCTCTTACTCACTTACTTAGAAGTATCCTTTATATGCTCTAGTAAATTAAGAGCGATAGCGTGTTAATTTGCTATTGGTTATTTTTTTAGCTATTTATCTAAGTTTGAGATTTTTATAAAGTTATCAATAGGTATAAAATAAATTTATTTTATTACTTAATATTTTTTACAAATAGGATAAATTTTATCTATAATTAGTCAAAAATCACTAAAATAACTTAATAACACTTAGTAAAGTAATTTTAATTATATTCATAAAAATATGTTTAAAATATAGTATTTTTTTATTAATTAATATATAATTTTATATAAATTTTAAAAAAAATGTATTTTTTCAAAAAAAATATATAAATTTCAGAAAAATTTAATAATTAAAATAATATTATTTCTTAAATAAAATAATTAAATTATTTTAAAAAGGAGTTAGAAATGGAATTTCTTGAATTGTCGCTTTTTCTAGTAGTATCCCTTTTGCTCTATTTTAAACCAGAAAATAAGGGTTTGGCAACATGTTTAGCGATACTTGGATGCTCTATACTCGTCGCACTTGAGTTTTATATAAATTTATGGGTCGTAGTGCCTATCGGTAACTTTTAGGAGGCATTAGATGCAAGAGCAAGAAACATTTGGTGTTAATATGGCACAAAATTTAAAAGGAAATTGTAACTCACGCCAATCAGAATGCTATAAAAATGGCAGTATGATAAAAGAAGAAGAGAAGATATTTTTTAACCTTATGTCATTAGCTGCACTAATCCTTATCGCACTTCCAGTCGGTATAGCTTGTATCGTGCTTGGTTTTGGTATGGGTGATAGTCCTTGTGTTATGTGCTGGGCGGAGCGTATCACGATGATAGCTATCGCTTTGATCGCACTTTTCATCGTTCGTTATGGCGTAAAGCCAAGCTACCTTGCTGCACTTATTTTGATGGCATGTTGGGGGTTGTTTAATGGCTTTATACATTATAGCATTGATGGCATATTTGGCGGATATCTTGATATAAAACAGGGCTTTGGACTTGAAATTTTAGGAGCTCATACACAGTTATGGGTTATTGTTGTAAATTTATGTGTCTTTATATTTTTAGCATTTATCATCTTTGCTAGTAAAAATTTAGGCGAGATAATGAGAAAATCTCAAGATGGTGAATATGGTAAATTTATACACTACTTGCCACTTGGCAAACTAGCAACGCTTACATTTATCGTAATAGTCGGTGCAAACTGCCTTCAGGCTTTCATCACATCAGGTGTGCCACCATATCTTGGCTCAAGCACTCCACCAAGGATGAGCTTTGATATAAGCAAATGGTTTTGGGAGATGGATCATTGGCAAAGCGATCTTGATTTTAGGTTTGATTGGAATCCAGAGCTTCCAGACCTACCAAATTAAAGGATAAAAGATGAAAAATTTAAAAAGTTTAATATGCTTAATGTGTGTGGCAGGGTTATCGATGGCCTTTGAGTTTGATCTAAATAGCAACGCTGGAGCGATAGAGGGCTTAACTCCACTAAAAGCAGAAAATAGTATCACTTTAAAGCTAGAAAACGCAAATGCCATAACGGGAGCAGACTATGATGCGGATAAAAAGCAGTTTGTGCTTGTCTCAAAAGACAATGAATTTTACGTAACTGATGAGAGCTTTAATCCACTAAGATATGGTAAGCACGATAGACATTTTATTATGGAAATGGAAGCTAGCGTAGGTGCAACATGGTATAAAAATGAAGTTGCGATGATAAGTTTTAACAAGACATTTGTATCTTATGAGCCGGTAGATATTATAGATAAAGATGAGCAAAATAGCCAGTGGAGACATCTCTTAGCTGGTTGGGATAAATTCCGCTTAAACGACTTTGGTAACAAAAATCGCTTTTTTACTATACGTGCAAAACAGCAATACATCTTAGACTTTGACTATGACGCAATGAGTAATAAATTTATAATCGCCTCCGTGCCAAATGATGTGCGTCCTAGTTGGAGTATCGGCGTGTTTGATGGTGATGATAAGATGGTGCTTGAAGAATATATCCCAAGTATTAATGCAAATTTAAAGTTAAAAGATGGCAAGGATCTAAGCGGATATTACATAACTGGCATTGATTTGCAAGGCGATGTAGCGTATTTACTTAGTAAAAATTTCTCAACGATTTTAGAGCTAAATTTAAAAGAAAAGCAGATAGTAAATGCATATAGTTTTAGCGGCTTAAGCGATTCTAGGGCGATTAGTGTAAAAGATGGCAAATTTTATATCTTTTCACGTGAGGGTAAAGAAAATAGAGTAAGTATATTTTCAAAATAGCTTACAAATAAAGGCAAATTTGAAAGGAGAAGAAATGCAAAGACGTTCGTTTTTAAAGGGTGCTGGTGCAGGTTTAGCGGTTGCTAGCACCACACCATCACTTTTTGGTATGGAGCAGTTTGAAGTTGATTTTAACCCAAAATCATATAAAAACTCAAACGCTACCTATCATCATCTAACCTGTCCTAGAAATTGTCGAGATGCATGTGCACTTATAGCAGAAGTAGTTGATGGTAAGATGGTCGGCATCACCGGAGATCCGGCTCATCCACTCACACAAGGCACGGCCTGTGTTAAAGGCCATACATACGCTATGCACTTATATAACGCTGATCGCATAATGTATCCGATGAAGCGAGTTGGTAAAAAAGGCGAGGGAAAATGGGAGAGAATAAGCTGGGATCAAGCACTTAAAGAGATTGCAGCTAGACTTACTGATATAAAGGAAAAATTTGGTGGTGAAGCACTGACTGAGTTTGTCTATTCTGGTAACGAAGGGCATATCTCAAAGACTATCGCTCCTGGAAATTTTTTAGAGAAATATGGTGCGACAAGACTTGTTAGAAACCCTTGCGATTGGCCACGCTATGCTGGCACACCAAGCGTTATCGGCACTGACTTTTCAAAAGATGCACTTGAAGTTGATGAGAGTGATATGTATATAAGTTGGGGATCAAACGAATCCTATACTGCCGTTCATTGGGTCCGCTTTGCACATCGCGTTAAAAAAAGAGGTGGTAAGATAATCGTTATAAATACTATTCGCGTCCCACTAGCAAATCAAGCTGATATGTTTATCCAGCTAAAACCTTCAAGTGATCCAGCATTTTGTCTAGCGGTTTGTAAAGTGCTTATAGAAGAGGATCTTTATGACCATGAATTTGTAGAAAAATATACAATGGGCTTTGATGAGCTGGTAAAAGAATGCTCGCTTTATACTTATGGAGAGTTAGCACATATGTGCGGTGCAAGCGTGGATCAAATAAAAGTATTTGCTAGAGAATACGCTCACGCAAAAGCTCCAGCCATCATGCATGGTGATGGCGGACAAAGACACTTTAACGGTGCAAGGCTAGTTCGTGCGGTTACATTTTTACCTGTGTTAGTTGGCTCACTTACTAAGCTTGGTGGTGGGCTTTTTTGGGCTTACGTGCATGTAAAAGGTTGCTTTAACTTTGATAACTGTATGCCAGATCTATCGCCCAAAGATGAAAATGGTAATAAGATAAAACGCCAACAAATAAGCTATGTAGAATTTGGTAAAGGTATACAAAAGCAAGGTGCGACATATCTTGACAAACCAGTACCAACTCCTATAAAAGCCTGTATACATTATAATTCAAATTTAATGGTGACGGCACCAAATACGAATTTAATTAAAAAACGAATAATGGATGATGATTTCTTTTTAGTTGTTATTGACCCTTACGATATTGATACTTGTGATTATGCTGATTATGTGCTTCCAGGTGTTACATTTATGGAGAGCGAAGATATACAAAATGATCAAATTTCTGGCTATGTATGCTACAACGCACAAAGCGTGAAGCCACTTGGCGAGGCTAAGACAAATTTAGAGTTTTTTAACGCTCTTGCAAAGGCTATGGGGTATACAGAAGAGTGCTTTGATTGGGATAGCGAAACTGTTTGCAGACGCTTCCTTGATACGGAATTTGCCAAAAAGCAAAATATCACATATGAAAAGCTAAAGACTATCGGCTGGATCAAGCCATTTAGGACACCAGAGACGATGAAGGAACAGTTCCCATACTATCCTTATGCACCAAAAGATAAGTTAGTATTTGGCACTGAAAGTGGTAAGGCTGAGCTATACTCAAAGACCTTTAAAGAGGCTGGTTATCATCCAGTTATTGACCTTAATGATGACTGGGATTATTATAATGAAAAATTTGGTAAAGAGTATATCAAAAAATACCCACTTTACTTTATGACACCGGGTACGCAGCTACAAGATAATTCAAATTGGGGTAATATGCCTTACATACTAAAACGTGTTATAGTTAAAGGCAATGCTGAGCTATTTATGACTAAAGAAGATATGGACGCTCGTGGTATCAAAGATGGAGATACTGTTGAGGCGACAAATGAGAAAGGTACAGCGGTATTTACAGCAGTGCAGACATCTCAGATGAAGCCTGGGATTTGCTACGCGTGGAATAACATCTGGGTAAAAGTGACTAAATCTCGCACCGGTGCAAATATCCTTTGTAGTGATGGCGTGAGCGATCTTGGCAATGGCTCAACATATACGGCTAGTTTTTGCGAAGTCAAAAAAGCAGCCAAACAAGAGATGGGAGCATAACAATGAAACGAAAACTTGGATTTTTATTTGATGAAAATTTTTGCATAGGTTGCAAGGCGTGTGAGGTGTCTTGTCAAGTTTATCATAACCAACATCCAGATATCAACTGGCGACACGTCGATATGATGCTTATCCACGAAGATGGCATAGAAAAAGAGATGTTTATCACTCACTCTTGTCATCACTGCGATAACCCAGCCTGTATGGACGTCTGCCCGGTTGGAGCTTACGAAAAGCTTGAAAATGGCATCGTCCAGCCACTTCACAATAAATGTATCGGTTGTGGATACTGTCTGCTTGCATGTCCGTATGGCTCTATCACTAAAGGTTTTGATGGTAAAGCACAAAAGTGTAATCTCTGTGCCGAAAAGATTGAGCGTGGTGAAGAACCAGCGTGTGTAGCAGGATGTCCGTGCGGAGTGCTTAAACTAGTTGATAGTGATGTGAGCGATAGTGCTGGTATGCAAAAAGAGATGGTTGGATTTAAACACTTTTTTACAAAGCCAAATATTCGCTTCTATCCACGTATGAAACGCAATGAGTTTATACACTAAAGGCTAAGATATGCAGTCAAATTTAAGGCAAAATTTAAGCCGTAGCATATATGTTGAAGATCTATTAAGACGGCTATTTTTACAAGAGCTTAAAAGTGAAAATTTAGATGAGTTTTTGGCTATTGCATCAAATTTAAGTTATAAATTTAAAGAACATAAATTTATAACAGAGCTTTTAAAGCTAAAAGATGACAATGATGCTTTAGATGAAGCTAGATATGAGTTTAATGCTCTTTTTGTTGGACCTCGTCGCCCAAAGGCTGTGCCTTATGAGAGTGCATATTTTGATTATAAGACTATTTTTGGTGAAAAAACTATGCAAGTTAGGGGATTTTATGATAGCATTGGACTAAAAGTGCAAGAGGAAAAATTTGATAAATTTCCTGATGATTTTATAGGATTTGAGCTACAATGTCTTTATTTTTTAAGCTTTAAAGCTTTAAAAAGTTTTGAGGTTGATTTAGGCGATCGAGCTTTGGAATTTGCTAGGGTAAAGGCAGAGTTTATAAACACTCACGCCAAGATGTGGTTTAGTGAGTTTGCAAACTGCGTAAATAACGCAGCAAAGCTTAAAATCTGGTTAGCTTTTGGAGAGTTTTTAAATTTATACTTGCAAAATGAGATTATAAATTTAAAGAGTGTAACCTCTATAGAAAAAATTTAAAGGATATAAAAATGGAGCAAACAACTTGGGGATGGCTTATCGCCATATATCTATTTTTAGGTGGTCTAGGTGCTGGAGCGTTTTTATGTGCAACTCTGGCTTATAAGGGATTTTTTGGCAAGATGAGCGATCAATTTTATAAATTTGGCTTTGTCTTAGCACCAGTTGCGGTCATCATAGGCACTGTGCTTTTGCTATTTGATCTAGCACCAAGTGCTATGATTAGTCCTGTTAAACTTATACAACTTTATACTCGTCCTACCTCTATGATGAGTATAGGTACGTATCTGTTGACGTTTTTCATAATCGTTAGTCTGCTTGTATTTTTGCAAGTTAAAAAAGATAATAAACTCTGCGATGTTATGCTTACGATCGGCTCACTTTTAGCTATTGGCGTGATGGGGTATACCGGACTTTTGCTATACGTGGTTAAGGCGATTCCGCTTTGGAATAGTATCTGGCTACCGATATTATTTACTATTTCAGCGATTTCAACAGGCTTTAGTGCAAATGCTATCTCTCTTTTAAATAGTGGTAAAACTTTGACACATAAAAGCCATAAATTTCACACTTATCTTGTGCTATTTGAGATAGTCGCTATCATAATGTTATTTGGCTTAGTTGGCAATGAAGCTGCTGGTATGGCAAGTATTAGCAAGATCGCTATGGGATCACTTGCATTTTGTTTTTGGGTGGGATTTGTCTTATTTGGGCTTGTTTTACCGCTTACAAGTGGAGCAAAGAGCTTATTTAGTAGTTGCTGTGTTGCTAGTGCAAACGGTAGTGTCTGCGTAGCAACAGATGAGATAAAAGGCAGTGTTTTAAGCGAAGTAGGTGTTTTAGTGGGTGGATTCTGCCTAAGAGTATTTATAGTATTTGGTGCCTTTTATATTTTTTAAGCCCCTCCTTTTTTAATAAATTTGCAAGACTAGCTTTGCTGGCCTTGCTATTTAACATTTTAGTTTAAAGAGTATTATTGCAATAAAATTATATGAGATTTAAGCAAAATGCGGCTACTCTGTCTTTAAATTTTTATTATCTTTTAAAAATGGCTATTTTATTTACGCCATTTTCTCTTAATTCGCCATCTTGAGATTTTCTCATTATCTCACCTAAATTTTTACTAGCAAAGATGATAAATGCTAAAAATATAAAGACACATAAATTTACAACAATGACCCATAACTTTGTATGAGCTACTAAAATTTCAAGTCCATTGTAAGCACTAGCATATCTATGCCTACTAAATCAAATCCAATAACTAAACATTTTTTCTAGTTTAAGCCAAAGAAAAATTCTAGCTATAAAAAACATCAGAACTATTAAAATTTGCTCTTTAAAATATTAAATTTTATTTACTAAAAATCTGAGATAAATTTAAATTTTTAATGAATTATTCGTTATAATCACTAGGTTTAAATTAGAAAGTTAATAATGAAATTTAAATATATACAAGATAAAAACGCTGAAAAATTCGACTTTTTCTCTTATGAATATGAGTGCCAAAAAGAGTTTATTACACTTGCAATAGTTAAATTTTTGCAAAAGAATCCAAGCTGTGAATGGGAATTTATAAGCGATGATAAGCGGTTTAACTCCTTTCCAAATTTTCTTTTTAAACACCAAACTTGTATCTCACATACTAAATTTAGCGATTCGACTTTTCAGTTTCGTATATGCAATGAAGGCGATATCGGTTCATTTGGATATAGACTGTTTATAAATTTAAAAGATGGTAAATGTCTTGACTTTGTCTCTAACGACATTACAAAAGTCGATGATGTGGCGATGTGGTTAAAAGGTGAGATTTTAAGCGATTTTGACTGTATCTCTAAATGCGGATGGTGGATAACTGATGAGTGGAAAAATATGTATCCCATCGTTGCTAAAAGCGACACGAACAAATTTATGCAAGAAATTTTAAACTCAAACTACACTTACGAGATGATAAAGATAAACGAGCGACTTTTACAATGCGAAAAAGATGGCAAATTTAAAGATATTATCTCGTGTATGAAATCGCTTGATTAGTTTTTGATATTACACAAAATTGCAGGATACTCGGTTAGTCCGTAGTCCAAAGACTCTATATCCCATAAGTCCATATTTGCACGACGCGTTAGGATGTATTCTAATCCTTTTTGAGTTAGTTCAAGATGTATGATTAGCTCATTTTTATCTTTTTTACAGACTACACTTTTTATAAAACGCGAGAAATATGCTATATCATCGCTACTGTTTTGTGTGCTTTGATTAAGCATTAAGTCGATATTTGTGATGAGTCGAAAGAGCGAATTTGCATTAGTAAAATTACCAAATCTAGCATAATAATCGCTTAAATCTTCGCTTCTTAAGATAATGTTTTTATTAAAATTTGTCATAACATTTTTATAAATTGCCTTGAAAAAAGCTATACTTGCATTTTGATTATCGATAACATTAAATTCGTCGCGTTCTAGTACCACAAAGCCGTCTTTAACTTGATATTTTTCATTTTTATTATAAAATTTTATAGTCGCGATCTCTTGCTCGAATTTACGTTTTCTTGAAAACGGCAGATATCCGATATTCATCTTATCAAGTATGGCTGAGCTTTTTACACCACCATCTAATCCGTGCTGAATAAAATACCGTATAAAGCTACCTTGTTCTAAGTCAAAGTTGTTTAGATACTCGATTTTATCGATGTAGTTGCATCGATAAAGCGAAAGGAATTCTTTATTTAACATTATACTGATATCTTCTGGTATATCGCTATATTTTTCAGCATTAGCGACGTTTATAGCATCGATGATACTCATTTGTTTATCGATTTTATCTTTTACTAGGATTGAAATTTTAACATCTTTTAACTCATTTAGTCGCTTTAACGCTTCGGTGGCACTTTTTGATATATCAGTTTTAAATTTTTTAGCAAGCTCTGCTTTTTTGATCGTGAGTGTGAAGTTGCCATTTTTGAGTTTATTTTGTGTCGAGAGTAGATACAAACACTCTTCATAAAGCATAAGATGTGCATAGGTTAGAAATACATTATCTACTACTATGACGTAGTAGCAACGAGTTACAGAGTAACGCTTATTATTTTCTAGAAAATCACTGTAAATTTTAAGACCACTGTAGTTGGTACAAGCTTTGAATACGTCGTATGATTCTAAAAATATATTTTCCATTGATTTTCACTTTGCTTATTATGATAAATTGATTTTAGCTATTTGATTTTTATACACTTTATATTTTGGTTTTAACGCTCGCATCGCTGTGTCAGTAAGTGGCGGATTAATGCGTGGCATTTAACAGACCTCATTTTCTAAAAATTTATTTAGTCCGTATAATTGTCCGTTAAAAATCCTTAAAACCATATAAATTTATTTGAAATAACTTAAAATAAAATAAAATGAAAAAACATTTTAAAGCTTGATTTTTGAGGAGTTTATTAAAACAATTTGAAGCAAGATAAAACAAACTAAAACATAAAAATGGTGGAGTTAAGCGGGATCGAACCGCCGACCTCTTGAATGCCATTCAAGCGCTCTCCCAGCTGAGCTATAACCCCAAAAGTTCGATTATTTTACACTTTAAAGACTTATAAAATTTTGAATTTTACAAATTTGATATGAAAAAATAAATTTTTAAGCAAAATTTGGGTAACATTGCATTTTTTAAATATAAATTGCGGGAATAGCTCAGGGGTAGAGCACAACCTTGCCAAGGTTGGGGTCGCGAGTTCGAATCTCGTTTCCCGCTCCATTTTAATGATTGCCCGAGTGGCGGAATGGTAGACGCAAGGGACTTAAAATCCCTCGGTAGTTTTTACCGTACCGGTTCAAGTCCGGTCTCGGGCACCACTGAAACTGGCGACATGGCCAAGTGGTAAGGCAGAAGCCTGCAAAGCTTTTACCCCCGGTTCGAATCCGGGTGTCGCCTCCATATATAAAGGATAGAGATGCGAAATATACTTTTGGCTTTATGTGCAGTTTTATTTATGTTATTAGGTTGTTCGAATACGTGGCATGGTATCAAAGAGGATACACACAATGCTACGCAATGGACAAAAGAAAAAGTCAATGACGGAGCAAGTTACGTCAAAGAGAAAACTGAGTAATTATAGTAAATTTTAAGCAAATTTTGCTATAATCTCAAAACTCATTTCGGGAGATGGCTGAGCGGTCGAAAGCGGCGGTCTTGAAAACCGTTGAGGTGTGAAAGCCTCCTGGGGTTCGAATCCCTATCTCCCGGCCACTTTATAATTTTTCTAACTTAAATCAATAAATTTATATGATCCGCTTTTAAATTCTTAAGCCTTAAATAAAAAATCTAAAGTAAAATTATAGTATCTAAATTTAAAAGGACTAGCTATGTATAACTTTGATGAGATAGTTGATAGAGCCGGGACATTTTCGTCCAAATGGAATACTCAAAAAGATGAGCTACCTATGTGGGTGGCAGATATGGATTTTAAGGCTGCACCCGAAATATTAGATACACTAAAAGAGCGGTTAGACAAAGGAACATTTGGCTACTCGCATATACCAGATGAGTGGGCAGAGGCGATTAGTATTTGGTGGCAGACTCGTCATAATGTCAAGTTTAAGACAGAGTGGGCGGTGTTTTGTACTGGTGTGATACCAGCTATATCAAGTGCGATACGTAAATTTAGTAAAGTTGGTGATAAAATTTTAGTCCAAAGCCCAGTTTATCATGTCTTTTATCGTGCTATTACAAATAACGATAGGCAGATCGTGCAAAATGAGCTACTTTACGATGGTGACGCCTATAGCATTGATTTTAATAACCTTGAGCAAAAACTATCAGATCCACTCACAAAGATGATGATACTTTGCAATCCTCACAATCCTATCGGTAAAATTTGGAGTAAAGATGAGCTAAAGCGTATAGGTGAGCTTTGCTTAAAGCATAATGTTTTAGTGGTTTCAGACGAAATTCATTGTGATATCACAGATCCTTGTAGGCATTACACGCCGTTTGCTGGCATTTGCGATGAATTCGCACAAAATAGCCTCACTTGTATCTCGCCGACAAAGGCATTTAACATTGCTGGACTTCAAAGCTCGGCCATAATCGCACCAAACGATACATTAAGACGTCAGATCCAACAAGCGGTATATGCTGATGATATAGGTGAGCCAAACTCATTTGCGATCGTGGCGGCAGTTACTGCATTCACTAAAGGTAGTGCGTGGCTTGATGAGATGAATGCGTATGTTAGTGAAAACAAACGTATCGTTGATAAATTTATAAAAGATGAGAGTTTGCCTGTGCATTTAGTGCGATGTGAAGCAACATATCTTTTATGGCTTGACTGCTCAGCATTTTGTGATGATGCGACACAATTTACAAAATTTTTGCGTGAGAAGACTGGTCTTTGGCTAAATGATGGCAACATCTACCGAAGCGATCGTGCCTTTGTGCGTATGAATATTGCAACACAAAGATCAAGACTACTTGAAGGATTAAAAAGGCTAAAAAATGGTATAAATTTATATAAATTAGCAAAATAAAATTTGGCTGGTTCTAATGCTTTAGATCCAGCCATTTTGAGTAACAGTTATTTATCTTGATAGACTAGTGACATATCGCCGTGTCCGAAGTTTAGCACGCCTTCGCCTTTTGCAAAATGTATCTCGACGCCTTTATCGCTCACCATTCTTATACCACTTGCAGCAACTGCACGCTTCATATCAAATTTATAGCCCATTGAGTCATTAAATTTTGCTGTTTCAAAGTTATCATTTGAGCTTAAAACTGCTTTATATTTTTCATGATTTCCAGTGCCACTAAAGTGAATAACATATGTCTCTTGTGCTATTGTTGCTGTTTGCGTATTAGTGCTTGATGTCGCACAACCGCTTAAAAATGCTAATGCTACTAAAGACGAAGCTAAAATTTTTTTCATATTTAATCCTTTTATTTTAAAATAGTTGAAATTTTATCTTTTAAAAGTAAATATTCGGGAAAATTTAAGATTTAATATAAAATAAACTCAAATTTATCTATAAAATTTAAAAAATTATAGAGATCGCCTTACATGAAAGGTTACGTAAGGCGATGAGAGTTTAAATTTAGTAATTAAATTTTAATGACAGCCGCAACTCAAAGAGCATTTACTATCTTTGTGCAGATCATTTATATAAAATTTTACCGAGCCAAGCCCCTCTTTTAATGCCCACTCATAAGCGGAGCTTACGAATTCCCAATTTATATTTTCGTAAAATATCTCAAGGTATTTTGGACGTGCATTGAAGTTATCGATATAGTATGCATGTTCCCAAACATCAACGACCAAAAGTGGCACTTTGCCATTTGTTACTGGCGTAACGGCATTTGAGGTTTGCACGATCTCTAGCTTTTTACTATCTGGATCAAAAACTAACCAGCACCAGCCTGAGCCAAATAACGTAGTCGCAGCTTTGATAAACTCGTCTTTAAAATTTGTGAAATTTGCTTGTAGTGCAGCGTTTAGCTCGGCACTTGCTTCGCTTTTCTTAGCGATACAATCCCAATAAAAGTCGTGATTATAAACCTGTGCAGCGTTGTTGTATAGTCCACCTTCGCTACCGACTAAAAGCTCGTAAAGTCCAGCATTTTCAAATTTAGTGCCAGAGACTAGATTATTTAGGTTATTTACATATGTTGCATGATGCTTCCCATAGTGATAGTTACAGGTCTGTTCACTTACTACTGCATTTGACTTTGAATCAAATGGAAGTTCTCTTAGTTTAAACATTATTTACTCCTTTTTAAATTTATTATGCTGACATTATACTATATAATTTTAACTAAATTATTAATTGAGTATTTTTATCCTTTAAAATGTGTAAAAAAATATTAATGTTACTTTTTTACACATTTTTTAAAATTTATATGTTTCAAATAGTAACAAAATCTATACAAGATAACTAAAAATTTTTATAATGAATCCTGAAAACAAGAATAAATCTCGAAAGGAGAAAAGATGAAAAAGGTTTTAATATCTACATTATTAAGTTGTGCTGTTGCCATTAGTGCATTTGGTGCAAATAAAGTTTATACTGTCAAATTTGCTCACGTTGTTGCAGCATCTGCACCAAAGGGCAAAGCAGCAGACTTCTTTGCTAAACGCGTTGAAGAACTAAGCGATGGTGCAATAAAGGTGCAAGTTTTCCCATCAGCTCAATTAGTTGATGATGATCGTGTTTTTGGTGGTTTAAAGCTAAATAACATTCAAATGGCGGCTCCAAGTTTTTCTAAATTTACACCTATTGTTCCTCAGTTTCAGCTATTTGATCTACCGTTTATCTTTAAAAATGATGACCACCTACACAGAGTCCAAGATGGCGAGGTAGGCAAGACGCTTAAAGATTTGATAACAAAAAAAGGCTTTGTTGCACTTGATTATTGGGATGCAGGATTTAAACATTTTAGCTCAAGCAAAAAGCCGATCATAGTTCCTGAAGATGCAAAGGGACAAAAGTTTAGAATCCAAAGCTCAAAAGTGCTTGAAGAGCAGACTAAAGCGATTGGTGGCAATCCGCAAATTTTACCATTTTCTGAGGTCTATTCAGCACTTCAACAAGGTGTTGTAGATGCTACTGAAAATCCGCTTTCAAATTTTTATAACACTAAATTCCATGAAGTTCAAAGCTCGCTTACACTTTCAAATCACGGATATTTGGGCTATTTAGTTGTGGTGAGTGATAAGTTCTGGAAGAGTTTGCCAGATGATTTAAAGACTAAATTTACTCAGGCTTTAAGTGAGGCAACAGAATACGAAAGAGCTGAGACAGCAAAAGAGGATAAGCATATCATCGAGCTTTTGAAAAATTATGCAAATGATACTAAAAAGCTTGAGATATATGAGCTTGATGATGCAAAAAGAGCTCAATGGTCTGATACTATGAAGGCAATCTATCCTAAATTTTATGATGTTATCGGTAAAGATCTGATAGAAAAAACTATCAACGCGAAGTGATAAAATAGGCGTAATATGTATAAATTTTTTCATACATTAGACGTTGGTGTTACTAGCATCAATAAAACTATCGCCGTTGTAGGTATAGCAGCTGGAACGCTGCTAACCTTTGTAAATGTCGTGATGCGTTATGTTTTTAATAGCGGTTTTGCTTGGGCTGGAGAGATGACAAATTACCTTTTTATTTGGTCGGCATTTTTTGGTGCAGCTTATGGCTTTAAAAAAGGCATACATATAAGCGTTACGATACTTATAGAGAAATTCCCACCACAACTAGCAAAAATTTATGTCGTGTTTTCACACATTTTGACTATGGTATTTTTGCTATTTATCGTGGTTTATAGCATCCAATATCTTCAAATTTTAAATGAGATGGATTTTATGAGTGTTGATTTAAGTATTCCGCAGTGGATACCGATGCTCGTTTTACCTATTGCATTTTTAGGTGCGAGCTATAGAGCTGGTCAAAAGATCATCGAAGTGGCAAATACCCCAGCCGATCAAGTTATTAAAAACGCAGAAGCCGAGCTAGTTCACGATGCCGTATCTGCATCAAAGGATTGAAATGACTATAGCATTTTTATTTATATCTCTTTTTGCGTTGATACTTGTTGGCGTTCCGGTTGCCATCTCGCTTGGTGCTAGCACGGTTTTAACTATGTTGCTTTTTACTGATCTTGATGTGGCGACAATACCGCAACTAATATTTGATGGCATTAATAAATTTTCACTTATGGCGATACCGATGTTTGTGTTGGCCGGGAATTTGCTTAGCAAGGGTGGTTCGGCTAGACGTATAATCGACTTCGCTAAGTCGATAGTAGGGCATTTGCCCGGCGGTTTGCCGATGAGTGCGATATTTGCTTGTGTTATTTTTGCGGCAGTTTCTGGTAGTTCGCCAGCGACTGTTGTAGCGATAGGCTCGATAATGTTTGTGGCTATCAAAGAGGCTGGATATCCAGCTACTTATGCGGTTGGTGGCATAACTACTGCTGGATCTTTGGGAATTCTCATACCTCCTTCAGTTGTTCTTATTGTTTATGGTGTAACGGCTGAAGTAAGCATTGGTAAGCTCTTTATGGCAGGTGTTGTCCCAGGGCTTATGCTAGGAGCTATGTTATTGCTTCAGACATATTTGGGAGCAAAAAGGATCGGCTTTAAGGCTGGAAAGCCAGAGAGTTTTAAAGAACGCGTTAAAAAATTTGGTAAGGCATTTTGGGCCCTGCTTATCATAGTGGTGGTTGTAGGCGGAATTTATGGTGGAATTTTTACTCCAACAGAGGCTGCCGGAGCTAGTGCGATCTATGCACTTGTAATCTCTCTTTTAGTCTATAGAGATATAAAGGTAAAAGATCTTTGGAATATCTGCCTTGACTCGGCACTCACGACGGCGATGATATTTTTCATTATTACAAATGCTGTAGTCTTTGCATATTTGCTTACTAGTGAGCAAATACCACAGATTATATCCGAAGCCATGCTTAATGCAAATATCGGCAAGATAGGATTTCTTATTATCGTCAATATTATGCTTTTTATAATGGGGCAGTTTATGGAGCCATCAAGTGTTGTTATGATTATGACACCTTTGCTTTTGCCTATCGCCATAACACTTGGTGTAGATCCGATCCACTTTGGTATATTAATGATTGTCAATATGGAGATCGGTATGATAACGCCACCTGTTGGACTGAATTTGTTTGTCGCAAGTGGTCTAACCGGTATGAATTTAAAAGATGTCATTGTAGCTTGTTTGCCTTGGACATTGACACTATTTATCGGACTTATATTAATAACATATATCCCACAAATCTCACTTTGGCTTCCGAATTTGATGTATGGAAACTAAAAATTTACCCCAAAATGGGGTAAATTTTTTATATTTTTCTACTCACAGCAGCAGTTTGTGTGAGTATGTCGTGCAGATTTAGCTTATCCTTGCGAAAGAAACACAAAACTATACCAATTGTGCTAAAACCAGCTAAAACAAAGCAGATATAGCGTAAAACTGCCATAAAAAAGCCAACTTTACGCCCCGTTTTTAAGTTAACTAGATAAATTTTCTGTGCTTTATACCCAGGGCTTTGAGCTAAAAGCGTAAAAAATAGCGACAAAATAAGTCCAAAAAGTACATTGCAAATAAGGATCGCACCTTGATTATGTTGAAACTCTTCTTTACTGCCTAAAACCACATAAGTCACAATGTATAAAATAGGCATAAAGATGACAAACATATCAATAATAAAGGCTTTAAAACGCGAGTATATCGGTGCTATGACTGCTTTTTGTCTTGACAAATTTTTACCTTTAATCTATTTAGACTTTAAACTATTTTGATATTTGTTTTAAATTTAATGAATAACAAAAACAGCCAAAGAATTAGTTTATCTTTAGTTACCTCTACTGCCTGGTTTGATCGCTTCGCTACCATCTTTACAAAGAGGACAATTGTGTGGCTCATAAATTTCAAACTCAAAATTCCCTAGAGCAAATAATGGCTTGTCGATTGGTAGCTTACACTCAGCTTTTGAGTCAGCTTTTGTGTTAGCAATCCGACAAAATCCTCTATTTGCAAGTGCCGCAAATCCTATGACAACGCCACCTAGATCTTGAATTATATTTGCACTTTCTAAGGCTGAGCCACCAGTTGTTATAATATCTTCGCAGATGATAAATCTCTCGCCTTTTCTCACTTCAAATCCACGCCTAAGACTCATTATTTTATTCACTCGCTCAGTAAATATAAAACGCTTCTTAGTTGCACGTGCTAGCTCATATCCCGCCAAAACTCCACCAAGTGCGGGAGAACATACGCTATCAAACTCAACGCCATACTCGGCTATTACACGAGCTAACTCATCGGCGAGTTGTCCTGCTAAAATAGGGTCTTCAAGCACCTTTGCACTTTGCAGATAATATTGTGAATGATTGCCACTACTTAATAAAAAATGTCCTTGTAGATACGCTCCAGCATCTCTATAAATTTTTTCTATATTCATCTTTTTCCTTTTTTAAATTCTATCAAGTCAGATCTTAAACTACTCTTTTTCAAGTATTGCAATGACTTCAAAAAATTTAGCTATATAGCCCAAATTTTTGTCGTATTCTATCTCAATATTGTTAAATATAAGTGTCGAATCTGGTGTATTTACTTTTAAAAATTCACTACAAATTTCCTTATTTTGCCTACTTTTTATGTTTAAATCTTTAAAATTATTTATTGAGATGCCGTTATTTTTAAGAACATTTTGAATGTGTTTAGTTACATTTATATCATAATTTCTCTTGGCATTTATCTTGATATTATCTTGATTGTAAACGTACATATTTAAGAATTTAACACTTTTATATCCAGTAAGATCGTGTGAAGAGCTATCAAGAAAACAATATTTACGCCAATAGTCTGAGTTATATGTATCAATGTTTTCAATAGCTTTATAAAACGATTTTGTCTGTTTTTGAAAATTATTATCGTGTGAATTTATAAAGTCAAGATCATTAAGTAT
The DNA here is from genome assembly GCF_018145655.1 of Campylobacter anatolicus. Lineage (NCBI taxonomy): Bacteria > Pseudomonadati > Campylobacterota > Epsilonproteobacteria > Campylobacterales > Campylobacteraceae > Campylobacter > Campylobacter anatolicus. Next base: position 18,376 of record NZ_JAGSSY010000004.1, on the reverse strand, counting down.
ATTAAATTTTTGTTCGTACTGAAGCTCTAAATTTGTTGCGTTAAACTCCTTAACAAATTCGCCATTTTTTAAAAAGCCGAATTTTTCAAACATTGCATAAGCACGTGCTTTTTGTGATTTTAGTGAAATTTGCTCTGCATTAAGCACAAAGACTGCTCCAATCACAAAAAGAGCTGCCACAACAGCTACTAAGCGATATGAAAAGTTCCTTTTAAAATGCAAAAAGCAGATCGTAAAAGTGGCAAAAAGACTAATGGCAATGAGATAAAAACGTTCAGGCGTTATACCGTATTCACCTACGCGGCGAGATATACCAAACCACAAAAGCATGATCGGCACAAGCGAAAGTGGTGCGAAGTAGCGGTAAAATAGCTGCCATTTTGGCTTAGCACTTATCAAATTTAAAGCCGTTATGATAAAACCAATAAAGAGATAACTAAGCACAATAAAGCTCACTCCGCCTCGTGGCAGACCACTAAAAATAGCAATATTTGTCGTGTAGATGTAGATGAAAGCTGTGTATATGATAAGTAGTGGTGAAAGTATGAAATCTATAATTACACTTAAAAATACTCCTATATTAAAACTGTATCGCTCTTTTAGTATAAAAAATACAGTTGGCAAGATACCTATAACAGCGATAGCGTATAAACGAAGTGATAACTCACTTCTAAATACTTTTATATCAAAAAGATACTCAAGTCCTGCTAACACCGCGATGATAGCCAGATAACAAATGTGCGAGATGGCAAAAGCTGTGGCAAATGCCATAAGTGTATCAAAAGCATTTTTGACAAATTTTTCATTATCTCTTATAAATTTATGAGCCAAAAGCAAGATAGATAAAATCATATAAAGTGCATAAAATTTAATATCTTTTAGATAAAAATTTGGCTTTTCGTCAATATAGCCGATTATACAAAAGCCAATAATCGCAATAATAAGTGAGAAAACGTAGATTGATTTTTTCTGCCTTAAAATATAACTAAGGATTATAAAAAGCGGTGTAAAAAGCAAAAATGAGTTGTAAAAATCAAGATAGCGAGAGCGTAAAATAAAAAGTGGCAAAATGCTGACAAATATAAGCAAAAACTCTATTTTATGTGTGATTATGGTGGCTTTTAGAGTAGATAAATTTAGCATTAAAACCCTTGAGAAAAATTACCAGGATAATAACAAATTTTATCTTAAATTTTCACTTTTTTATGGCATCAAAATACAAATTAGAATAATTTTTAATTTAAAGCAAAAGCCCTATAAATTTATAGGGCTTAAAAAGTATCGTAAAGACTAAATTTTTAGTAGTTCAGCCTCTTTATCTTTTACGAGTGTGTCTATCTTGGCGTTATAGTTGTCAGTAATCTTTTGAACTTCATCTTGTCCCTTTTTACTCTCATCTTCTGTTACCACTTTGTCTTTTTCTAGCTTTTTAACTTCATCATTTGCATCTTTTCGCACGTTACGAATGCTTACTTTTGCCTTTTCGCCCATAGCTTTTGCGTGTTTGGCATTTTCTCGGCGTTGCTCCATAGTCATCGGTGGGAAAAATAGTTTTACGGCCTCTCCGTCTGAGTTCGGATTTACCCCAATATTTGCGGCTTGGATAGCTGATGAGATAACTTTTATCATGGATTTCTCCCACGGAGTTATCGTGATAGTAGAGGCGTCAGTTGCGATGACGGTTGCAACTTGGTTAAGTGCAGTTTGTGAGCCGTAGTAATCAATATAGATGTTATCTAAAATATTTATATTTACCTTACCAGTTCTAAGTGTTGTAAAGTCGCGTTTTAGGGCAGCTATCGCTTTTTCACAACCCTCTTTTTGAACGGTGTAAATTTTATTTAGCATAGTTTTTCCTTTTAAATTTATTGAGCTGGTGTTGCTGGAGTAGTTGGGACCGATGGCACAGATGGGACTGATTTATTAACATCAATACTCATTAAAGCTTTAGTGTCTATACTATCAACTATCGACCTTTTCATATCTGTGTTGTATGTGTATCCAAGTATTAGAGTATTTATGATAAAAAGCACACCAATACTAAATGTAAATTTAGCTAAAAATCCAGCAGGACCCTTCGCACCAAAAAGACTCTCGTTACTGCCGCTATATGCACCAAGACCGATAGATGAGCTTTTTTGAAGCAATACTGCAACGGTAATGACGGCTGCTAGAATGAATTGTAAGATTAAAAAAAATAAACTCACTGATATTTCCTTTAAATTTTTAAGATTAGCTAGGATTATACAAAAAAAGTTTTAAATTTTTTGTTAAATTTGCTTTTCTATCTCATAAAGTTCATATCTTATGCCTTTAAAGAGCTCAGAATACTCCAAATTTATAAGCTTAAAGCACTCTTCAAGTACTCTCGCACTCTCTTGTGCTCGTTTTAGATTTGCTATTATTATATCACTTAAGCTAGACCTATTTTGCTCAGTTTTAGTGCTTGATTTTAGCACATCATTTATGCTATCTCGACAGGTTAAATATTGATTTGCAGGGATTTTTGCCTTATGGCGGATGGACTTTATCTTGTAGGCTAGGGAAGCATCGTTAAAAACATAACGCTTAATGTCTTCAACGACCCTTAACCCTTCTTTAAGTCTGTTTAAATTTGCATCTATCACACGATAAATGCCTTCATCGCTACTCATCTCTGCCAAGAATGCCAAAAATTTGAAGCAGTGAAGTGAATAGATTTACAAAGTCAAGATACAATGCTACCGCACCCTCAATAGGCGTCTCGTAGTTACCACGAATGATATTTTGTGTATCATAAAGTATATAAGCACTAAAAAGTATTGCTCCAACGCTTGCTATAACTAGCTGAAATAGTGGGCTTTGAGTGAATATATTAATCAAGCTTGCCACGATGATAACGATAAGTGCTATAAAAAGCATCTTGCTCATCGTAGTAAAATCACGTTTTGTATTCATAGCAAATACGCTTAAACCACCAAATGCAACCGTAGTAAGTGCAAATGACTGAGCCACTATAGCCGCACCGCTTGGCATGGATAGAATAGCTGATAACAATGGAGTTAGCGTAAGACCACTTACGAATGTAAATGCAAAAAGCAAAACCATATTTAGCCCAGCCTTGCGTTTAGCTGCCATAAGACCAAAAAGTAGCCCTAGCTCAACTATCACAAGCCCCCAAAATAGCATCCTGTTACTGACAAACACGTGCGACATACTTATACCTACATACGAACCAGCTGTAGCTGAAAGCAACGAAGCTGCAAAAAGCTGGTAAGTTTGTTTGATAAATGTGCTTAAAGAACTTTGAGAATACGCAACTTCACTCTCGTGAGTTTGATTAGCGTAATTTCTGTTATATAAACTCATCTTTACTCCTTTTTAAATTTTTAGTTGAATTTAACCAAAAATAAGTAAATAATAATTAAAATTTTACTTAATTAGTAAAATTTAAGCATCAAATTTTTGAATAAATTTAACTAAAATTGATATAATCTTGCAAAAATTTGTTTGGAGATATATGAGATCTATTTTTGAAGGTGCTATGAAATTTATGGAAGATGGTTTTTTAGAGCACCAAGAGTTATTTAAAAGCTTACAGCACACGCAAGATCCGCATACGCTTTTTGTCTCCTGCGTAGATTCGCGTGTTGTTCCAAATTTAATTACAAATTGCTTACCAGGTGAGCTATTTATGGTGCGAAATATCGCAAATATAGTGCCACCATATCGTGTAAGCGGTGAGTATCTAGCCACAACTTCGGCTATAGAATACGCAATCGAAGTGCTAAATATTAAAAACATTATAATCTGTGGGCACTCAAACTGCGGTGGTTGTGCAGCTTTGTATGAAGATGAAAATAAATTTATAAAAACACCAAATGTTCGCAATTGGATAAAGCTAATAGAACCGATAAAATACGAAGTGCTTAAATTTACAAGCGACGATCCAGCCAAAATGGCATGGCTAACAGAGAGATTAAACATCATAAACTCAATCAATAATATCTTAACCTATCCAAATGTTGAAAAAGAGTATAATGATGGAAATTTAAGTATATATGGTTGGCATTATATCATTGAAACTGGTGAAATTTTTAGCTATGATTTAGCTTCTAAAACATTTAAATTATTAGCTGTTAGGTAGGGAAAAATGTTTAAAATTTTTATATCATTATTGCTATTTTTTATGGTATTATTTGGCACAGATGATAACAACGAAACAAATAATATCGTAGATATAACCGCCCAAATACAAGTCATAAACTCACAGATAAAAATCTTAAAAGCACAAAGCGATAGCAATGCAACCTCTAATGCATCAAATCTAGACACGCTTGAGAAAAAAAAGATAAATTTAATAAGCAAGATACCATTTTCTATAATGCAGATAGATATTAAACAAAGTGATTTGGATAAATTTAAAGCACAAAAAAAACTGCTTGAAAAAAATGTACAAAGATATGAAAAGCTAAGCGATAAGAGCCTTTTTATACAAAACTCAATTGATCTTGAAAGGCTAAAGATCAATGAGTCTTATTATACAACGCTTATAAATTTAGAAAAACTTTTTAAGCAGGGTGCAAAAGATAGCTCCATAAAAGAGCTAATAGATAATGGATTGCTTGAACTTCAAACAAACTCTTATGTAAGCATAAACGACTTAAAAAATAGTCTCACAGATAGTTTTAGTATATACGATAGCGACTTTCATCAGCTCGAACTTCAAAAACAGACAAGAGAGGAAATTTTAGACTATCTTAAAACAAATGCCAGTTTGCTTAGTTCAAGTTTGATACTCTCTGAGCTGAATTTACAAAATGCAATTGATAGTGTAAATAAATATATACCGCTAAAATTTGGAAATCTCAACATCGGTAAAGTTATTATTATTGCTGTTGTGTTTATATTTTTTGTATCATTTACACGAATTTTAGCAAAGCTTACATACTGGCTCATATCAAAGCTTAGCACCACGCAAAGCGATGAGGAAGTCCGTGAGCAGGTGCTTGAGATCGTTAAAAAGCCTATAACATTTTTACTTATCATATATGCACTTAGTCTATGTATTGCGGTTGGATTTTACCCAGCACCAGTGTCTATTAATATAGTAAATATCCAGTCTATCGTATATATAGTAGGCTTTACGTGGCTTATTTTGACTATGCTAAATGGCTATGGGCTTATTCTTATCGGCAAGATAGCTAAAAAAAGTGGTCGCAAAGAGATAGTAAATTTAGTCCTTAAAATAACTTATTTTATAGTATTTATCATATCGTTTTTAATGGTATTAAGTCATCTTGGCTTTGATATATCAGCACTTATAGCATCACTTGGTATCGGTGGTCTTGCTGTTGCATTTGCTGCAAAGGATATAATAGCAAATTTTTTCGCCTCTGTTATGTTGTTATTTGATAACTCGTTTTCGCAGGGAGATTGGATAGTTTGTGGCGATATAGAAGGAACGGTCGTTGAGATAGGGCTTAGAAAAACAACTATAAGAACCTTTGATAATGCCCTTGTTTTCGTCCCAAACTCAAAACTCGCAAGCGATCCTATACGTAATTGGAATCGTCGCAAAGTAGGTAGACGTATCACGATGACTATAGGAATAACGTATAATTCACCCATAGCAAACATAAAAAAATGTATAGACGATATAAGGCAGATGCTAATAGATCATCAGGGAATTGCAAAACCTGAAAATATGGGCTCTCAATCAAAAAATTTAAGATCTTTTTATAGGCAAAATATACTATCAATTGACGATCTAGCGGGCTATAAGAGTAATCTTTTTGTAGTTATTGATAAGCTAAATGATAGTTCAATAGATATTATGATATATTGCTTTACCAAAACTACCATTTGGGGTGAGTTTTTAGAAGTAAAACAAGATGTTATACTAAAAATAATAAAAATAGTTGAAGACAATGGGCTAAGTTTTGCATTCCCATCACAGACTATGTATATCGAAGATGCAACAAGCACTGATGCCATCGCAAAACTACATGGACAAACACAAGCAAAGGATATAATATGAGTAACGAATTTAATGATGAGCTAGAGTATGATGATATCTACGAAGATACTTTTGAAGAAGAGCAAGACAGTGGATATAGCTACAACTACGATGAAAATGACTACGATTTTGAAGATAGTGACGAGGAAGAAGATAGTTATGATAGTTGGTAAAATTTATTTTGCATTCGAAGAATTTTTTAAAAGATGGCTTTATAGATCAAAATAACTATAAATACATTTAGTTATACGCAAGATACTTTAAATATACTAACTAGTAGGTTATATATCAAATTTATTTATAAACACCTGTATGTTAGCTATGATTTGTTTAGTCGATATTTATCGATATCTTAAAACTTAAAAGGCTTTAAAAGGCCACGCTTTTGATAAGACTATTTAATCGTAGAGCTATATAAAATGGCTAAAACACGAACCAAGTTTATTAAGTGATAAAAATATAAATTTAGTTTTTTAAAATTTTAAAGTATTTATAACTCACTTGATACTAGGCAGAAATAAATTTCAAATTTTACTTTAAATTTACAATAACCTTTTATCTTTTGTATGATATAATCAGCCACTTTATTTTAAAAGGAGACTAAATGAGTGTAAAAAAACTATTTTTACCATTGTTTGGCCTGGCCTTTTTAGCCAGTGCCTACGCATCAGATACTTTGCGTATCGCAACAGAAGGCACCTATTCACCTTACTCGTATCATAACGAGAAGAATGAGTTAGTTGGCTACGATGTGGATGTCGCACGTGCAGTAGCTCAAAAAATGGGAGTGAAAGCAGAGTTTGTAGAGGCACCTTGGGATGCAATGTTAGCTGCATTTAATGCCCAAAAAGCTGACGTTGTATTTAATCAAGTTAGCATAACGGAAGATAGAAAGCTAAAATACGACTACACGATACCATATACAACAGCTTATGGCGTGATAGTTGTACGAAAAGATAACGATATCATAAAGAGCTTTGAGGATTTAAAGGGTAAAAACTCAGCTCATTCAGCTACTAGCAACTGGGCGAAGATGGCCGAAAGTTATGGTGCAAATGTCGTTGTAACAGATGGATTTAGTAAGGGCATTGAACTTATCATTGCTAAACGTGCAGATGCTACGATAAATGATAGTGTTACATTTTTTGATTATATAAAACAACGCCCAAATGCACCGATAAAGATAGCAGCGACTAGCAAAGAGACGATATACTCAGCGGCTATCGTGCATAAAGGCGATAAAAAGCTACTAGATGCCATAAATAAGGCACTAAAAGAGCTAAAGGATGAGGGTAAACTTAAAGAAATTTCAGTTAAGTATTTTGGCGAGAATATATCAGAATAAATTTAATAGAATAGGGCTTGACGACTAAATTTATATGTTTTTAAGGGTATTATAAAAATTTATAATATACAATCAAATTTTTTAAATTTATAATTATTAAATTTTTATGAAAACCAATTCATAAGGAGAAACTGATGAAACTACAAAAACTATTAAAGTTGTTAGGCTTTTTTAGCCTATTTTTTATTACTACATTTGCAGGGGCAAGTGACACTGCTTTGGAACGTATCCAAAAAGATGGTGTATTTCGTGTAGGTATGGAGCCTGACTATCCTCCATTCTCGTTTTACAACGAGAAAAATGAGCTAGTCGGCTTTGATGTTGAGGTGGCAAAAGCTGTAGGTGCAAAGCTTGGCGTTAAAGTTAAATTTATAGAAGCAGCGTGGGATTCGCTAGTAGCGGCATTTAATGCTGGTAAGGCAGATATTTTATTTAATCTAAGTATCACGGATGAGCGTAAAGCAAAGTATGATTACACAAAGCCTTATGTCAAGGGATATACTGTGATCATAGTGCATAAGCATAATGATGATATCAAGTCATTTTCTGATTTAAAAGGTAAAACTACCGCTGTATCCGTAAATAGTAACTTTGCAATGATGGCTGAACAAAATGGTGCAAAGCTTGTAACCATACCTGATGGCTTTCCGACCGCTATAAAGCTTGTGATAGATAAAAGGGTCGACAGCACGGTAAATGATAGCATAACTTACTTTGACTTTTTAAAACAAAAGCCAGATGCACCTGTTAAGGCTGCTTTTATAGATACCACTGCAATACCAGCTGCGGCTATCGTGCATAAAGGCGAGCGTTCACTTGTGATAGCTATTGATAATGCATTACAAGAGCTATTAGAGGAGGGCAAAATAGCACAAATTTCGCTAAAATACTTTGGCACAGATATATCCAAATAAATTTAAAAAAGAGCAAATTTGGAAAGAGCAATACAGATAATATCTGAATCTATTATGCCTATAATGATAGCTGGAGCCAAGATAACTATACCGCTTACCTTGGCGTCATTTTCACTAGGACTTATTATTGCTATCATCACAGCACTTGCTAGGCTATCACCACTAAAACCGCTAAATTTTATATTTGGAATTTACGTGTGGATATTTCGTGGTACGCCACTATTAGTGCAGCTTTTCATCGTATTTTTTGGACTTCCAGCTGTTGGTATAACTCTTGATGTTTGGACGGCTGCGATAATAGCATTTTCACTAAATGTCGGTGCTTACGCATCAGAGGCAGTTCGTGCAGCTATACTTTCAGTACCACAGGGGCAGTGGGAGGCGGCGGCTTCGCTTGGTATGAGTAAGGGCATGATACTTCGTCGTATCATAGCACCGCAAGCCGCTCGTATCTCTTTGCCACCGCTTTCAAATACCTTTATCTCGCTTGTAAAGGATACTTCATTGGCTGCATCTATTACTATGGTAGATATGTTTATGGTCGCTCAACGCATTGCAGCAAGGACGTTTGAACCACTCTTACTTTATGTGCTGGTTGCTGTGGTATATCTTATTATTTGTACCTTTTTAACTTACTTGCAAGCGATCTTAGAAAAGCGATTTTCTAGGCATATTTAGGAGCTAAGATGTCTGTAAAACTAGCAAATGTGAGTAAATTTTTTGACAAACATCAAGTGCTTAGCGATATTAGCGTTGAGATTTATGAGAGGCAAACTACAGTTATCGTAGGCTCATCAGGTTCGGGGAAATCAACCTTGCTACGTTGTATAAATTTATTAGAAATCCCACAAAGTGGAGAGCTATCGCTTGGTAATGAGTTTATTAAATTTGATGGGAAGCTAAGCGAAAAAGATATTTTGCCGTTTAGACGGCACACTGGTATGGTTTTTCAGGGATTTCACTTATTTCCGCATCTAAATGTGCTTGAAAATATCATAGAAGGCCCTATAAATGTGCTAAAGCAGGACAAGCAAAGTGCAATAAAAACGGCTCGTGAGCTTTTAGCAAAGGTAGGACTAAGTGAAAAAGAGAGTGCCTACCCAAATAGGCTCTCTGGTGGACAGGCACAGCGTGTGGCGATAGCTAGAGCATTGGCTATGGATCCGTATTTTTTATTGCTTGATGAGCCGACATCCGCACTTGATCCGGAGTTAGAAGCTGAGGTGCTAAAAACAATAGTCTCATTAAGTAGTGAGCATAAGTCGCTCATCATCGTAACGCATAATATGGCGTTTGCCAGAAAGGCTGCGGATAGGATTTTATTTTTAGACGGTGGAGTTATCGCATTTGATGGTAGTCCTGATGAGTTTTTTGAAAGTTCAAATGAGCGTATCGTTAAATTTATCTCAGCGATGAAAATTTAAAGAATATAAATTTAAAAGGATAATAATGAAAGTTGATACTTTAATCGTAAAAGGCATAGAAGCAAAACACAACCCAAATGGCTCTGTGGTTCCGCCTATCGTGCTAGCTAGTACATTCGTTCAAGATGGCATTGAAGAGTTTCAAGATTATGCTTATTCTCGTGGTGCAAACCCTACTAGAAATGCCTTTGAAGAGCTTTTTGCCAAATTTGAAGGAGCAAAGCACTGCTTCGCACTCGCTTCTGGTATGGCTGCTACTTCGACAGTATTTAATCTGCTAAAAAGTGGCGATAGAGTGCTGCTAAATAACAACGTATATGGTGGTACATTTCGCTATGTTAGTGGGATATTTAAAAATCAAGGCATAAATTACGAGCTAGTTGATGACTTAAATAAGCTAAAAGAGAGTGATATAAGCAGTGATGTGAAGATGATATTTATAGAAACTCCGTCTAATCCGTTGCTTCGCGTGACTGATATAAAAAAGATCACTGAACTAGCCCATAAAAAGGGTATTTTAGTCGTTGTGGATAATACATTTTTAACGCCGTATTATCAAAAGCTATTTAGCTTTGGCGTTGATATAGTAGTCTATAGTGCGACAAAATACATTGGCGGACACGCTGATTTAATCGCTGGTATCGTTACTACAAATGATGATGTTTTGGCTGAGCGTATAAAATTTATGAAAAATACGCTAGGAGCGACACTTGCACCGACTGACGCATACTATCTTATACGCGGATTAAAGACGCTAAGTGTGCGTTTTGATAGACAGAGCGAGAATACGTTAAAGATTATTAAATTTTTAAAGGATAATGAGGCGATTGAAGTAGTGCATTACGCTGGGTCGCACTCTACGTATGAAAAACAAGTGCAACAAGCTCAGGCTAGTGGCGTTGGTGCGGTTATATCTATTGAGCTAAAAGCTGAGTATGATTATAAAGTATTTGCTAAAAGTCTTAAGCTATTTGATTTAGCGGTGAGTCTAGGCGGTGTTGAGAGCCTTATATGTCATCCAGCCTCAATGACACATGAGGCATATCCAAGGGAGCTACAAGATAGGATAGGCATTAAGCAAAACTTACTTCGTCTTGCAATCGGTATAGAAAACGTGGACGATCTCATCGCTGACTTATCACAGGCTATTGCAAAGGCTAAGAAGTAGCCATTCGGTGTCGTGGTGATTGCTACGACACTTTTTAAATTTAAGGCTCTTTAACTTCGTCTTCTTTTTCATCTTTACTAGCCCAGTATCCAGCCAATAAAGCTCCTGAGACGTTGTGCCATATGCTAAACATCGCACCTGGTAGGGCACTAAGTCCACCGAAGTATTTTATCGCTAAAGCTACGCTTAATCCTGAGTTTTGCATACCAACTTCGATAGCGATAGTTCGTGCGATCTTATCATCAAAGCCAAAGAGTTTTGCACCTAAGTAGCCTAGCAATAAACCAGTACTATTATGCAAGATAACAGCGATTATAACTAAATATCCAACTTTTTGGATATTTAAATGATTTACAGAGACTACAATAGCTATAATAAAAACTATAGATGATATAGATATAGTAGGCAGTAAAGGCTGAATTTTTGTCACAAATTTATGTGCGTATGTGTTTATGGCTATACCAAGGCTTAAAGGTATTAGTGTTATTTTTATAAGCTCTATAAGCATATCTATGGCTGGGACTGGCACCTTTTGTCCTATGTAAAGCCAGGTTAAAAATGGCATTAACACTATAGAAAGGAGTGTCGAACATAGTGTCATACTCACAGATAATGCAAGATTACCACGTGCTAGATATGTGATGACGTTTGAAGCGGTACCACCAGCACTCGTGCCAACAAGCATCATACCTACTACTAGATCTTTTCCAAGATCAAACGCTATAGATATACCAAGTGCAGCTAATGGCATTATTATAAATTGTAGTGATATGCCTAGTAAAAGAGCATATTTTTTATCAAAAACACCATTAAAGTCATTAAGCGTTAATGTCATTCCCATACCAAGCATAATGATGATTAAAAGCGGGATGATATAGCCTTTAAAAGGTATAAAAATATCTGGCATAAAATACGCAACAAAGGATAAAATAATAGCTGTTATTGGAAATATTAAAGTTTTCATCGTGCGATTATACTATGCTAAACTTTAGCTAAGCTTCAAGTAGCTTTGGCTTATCAATGTAAAATACTACGATACATCGATATTTACTGATTCAAAAGCCTTTTGTCATATAAATTTATCTAATTCTTTGTTTATCTTTTAGATTATAAATTTCGCTTTTTAAGACCTTGGCATTTTATGATTGAAATCTCTTATTCAAGTATGCAAATGAGCTAGTAAATATATAGTAGCAATAGATAAAAATACAAATTTATTAGTAAAAATTTCTATTTTTATACCTTTTATATCTGCTGTAAGTATCCTTGTTTAAAATTTGTTATGCTATCGTATTTAGCCTATCTGTATTTTTATTAAAATAGTTTTGGTTCATTGTTTTTTAGCTTAAAACTTTGTCTCATAAGAGCACAATCACCAAATTTATCTATCGCGGCTATGTGTGCCTTTGTACCGTATCCTTTGTGTTTTGCGTAGCCGTATTGAGGATAAATTTTATCCCATGCGTTCATTAGCTCATCACGGCTTACTTTAGCCAAGATACTAGCCGCACTCACTTGTGCGACTTTGCCATCAGCTTTTATCATTGTTTTAATACCTGTACCGTAGTTTGCATTACCATCATATAATAACTCATAACCCACAAAATAGCTTTTAAATAAATTTAACGCACGTCTTAAACACTCGCTAAGTCCTAGCTCATCAATCTGAGTATTTGAAAAATAAATAATGAGAAAATTGGCATTTTGTATGATCTGATTATATAGCTCTTTACGTTTTTTAGGAGTTAGTTTTTTAGAATCATTTAGCCCCTTTATATCGCACTTTAAAATACACGCAGCTACTGCCATACACCCAGCTAACGCACCACGTCCAGCCTCATCTATACCGCAAATTTTAGGATCAAATTCACATAAATTTTTTAAATTCTTATCCATTTTATATTTGAAATTTAAGCCATCTAACATATTTAAAGCCCAAAGCTATCTTTTAAAAATGGCTTAATTTCATCTAAGCTAAGTGTCTTTTCATCGTCACTATAAAACGTCAATCCCATTGGCGAAAGTGTGAAATTTTCGCTCATTCTTATATCGTGTTTGGTAAAAATCTTTTGCAGATTTTCATCTTTTAAATTTTTAAAAAGCGATGATAGGCTAAGATTTTTTGAGTTTTTTATATTGCTTGTTTTGCAAGTTATAGTGATTTTATTTTCATAAGTACAGATATTTTTTATGCGTTCATTTTGATAAAATAGCCGTGTTATTTTGCTATGATTTTCATCTTTTTGAGGTCTATTTTGCCATAATACTTGTAAATTTTTTAGATCTTCGGTGAGATTTTTGCGGTATTTATTTATAAATTTAGTCGAGCTAAAATCGCTTAAGATCGCTTGAAATTTTAAGCCATTATCGTTACTGAGCTGTTTGGCAAGAGTTATGATCTCAAAGCTTATATCTTGTTTTAAAGTGAGTTTGTAGGCTTTACCTTTGATCGCTACTTTTCCGACAAGTTCGTTATTTGTGTTATTTTCTACGTTTAGATCTATCCATTCTGATTTTGCATTTATCTTTGTTATAGTATCGTTTTTTTGCTCTATCATACCCTTATCAAATTCAAATTTGTTGTTGCTAAAAAATATATGACCACTCGTTTTACTTGGCACTTCAAAGTCTTTTGTTGATTTTAAATTTTCAAACTCATTTTTATAAACATTTATATAAAGCTCTGTTGCTATACCATCTGCCTCGCCACTAAATTTATAAAATTTACCGATATTTTCGTGACTTATCTCATATCCAAACGCAAAAATTGCTATAAAAAATAGTATGAAAAGTGATCGCATTTTTATCCTTTTAAAAAAGTGCAATTATAACAAATTTATATTCCTAGTGCCCAACGTGAAAATGGTAAAATCTCGCACTTAATGCCTTCAATGCTAAGCTCACCAGAGTTTGTTACACTTATGACTTGTAGCTTTGTCGCACCTAGTTTTTTTAAACTTTGATGAAGTTTTTTAAATTTTAAAAAGATTATCTCGCTTGGCGTAAATGGTATGCAAAGCAAAGCAAGTTTTCTTTTAACAAGGAAAAAATCAAACTCTTTTGTGTAGTAAATTTCATCATTAAATTTAGACAATTCACAGAGTATAACATTTGCAAAAGTTGATGAAAAGTCCTTTTTTGCACTAAGTGCATTACGCATGGCAAAATTTGTGAAAAATAGTTTTTTTGCAACATTTGGTTCATTAAATTTTGCCAAAAGTGTTATAATACCATCTCTCTCAAGCTCGTTTAATACGGTATAAACGCTATCTTTGGAGATCTTTTGCTGTGTTTTTAATGTTTTATAAATTTCAAAAACACTCATCGTCTCACCGCACTTCCTAGCACACTCTTTTATGATGTTTAAAGCACTTTGGCTTAGCTCTTTTTTGAGTTGATTTTGAAGATATTCACTTACTTCGCTTGCATCTAAAAATGCACATTTTACCGCCGTTCCATGGGCTAAAAAATGGCTAAAAAGCATATTTTCATCTAAATTTTTACGAAAAAATAGTATAAACTCTTCATAATCAAGATAACCAAGCTTTAAGGTATTAAAATTTGGTAAATTTATATCACGATTGTTTGTTGCTATTAAAAAGCCTTGAAGTTGAGGTAAAGAGGAGCAAATTTTAAGTGTGTTAGCCTCATCTTGTGAGCTTATATTATCCACACCAAGCACTTTTATATTTGGATTAGCTAACAAAAAATCCTTTAAATTTGATAGTAAATTCGCATTGCACCGCATATCTTTTAAGTTTATATAAAGCCGCTCTTCTTGTTTGTAAGCACTTAGATATTCGCATATCATACTTGTCTTTCCACTGCCTACATTGCCGATGATGAGCGTTTTGGATCGAGTTATATAGCATTTTCGATCTATAAATTTGATATTTTTAAGCGGTGTTTGATAAAAAAAATCCAAATCTTTCAAATTTTCTCCCTTGAGTGAATTATAACATTTACTTTTTAATATGATAAATTTATAGAAATTGAAAATTTTTAGTTAAAGTAGATAAAAATTTATTCTTTTAAAAACACTATAATTTATATTGATATTATAAAGGTTTGTTTTATTAAATTTTTTAGAAAATAGCTAGTTAATAGTAAGACTTCAATGGGTTTTAAAAAGAAGTAGCCAATGCTATCGAAATAAAAACTCATCGCTATAATGAAGATAAACTATATCAAGCACAAAAGGTTAGTGAAAATAGTTTTTAAAGGTAGGTAATTTTATAAATTAAACAATGTTTTATTGTAGACAAAATACTATATTATCACTAATCTAAAGCCAAATTAGCATAGTTAAAATACTTATAAAAAATGTAATAGTTGGTATTTTGTATTTAAAAGTATTTCTTAATTATGAAATTTATTATTCATAGATATTTTTAAATTTTTAAGCAATCACTACGATACTAACTGGTATAATAAAATAAAAATAACACAAAAATAACACAAGGACATTTGATGCTTAATTTTTTAAAACAGCTTTTATCCATTTTTGTTAGTATATCCTTGCTTGTTTCTACCTCTTTAGCCAACATTATCGCCGATCCTGCCGCCCATAAATCGCACCAATCAGTCATTCTAAAAGCAAAAAATGATGCCCTTATAGTAAATATCGTTACTCCAAATTCCAAAGGCATCTCATTTAATGAGTATGCTAAATTTAATACCCCAGATAAGGGCACGGTTTTAAATAACTCAGTAAATGGTGCAAACACAAATATAGCTGGTTTCGTAAATGCAAACCCTTTTTTAAATGGTGGTTCGGCAAATTTAATCATTAATCAAGTAAATTCAAACGATCCGTCACTACTAAAAGGGAATTTAGAGATAGCTGGAAAGAGAGCTGATTTATTAATAGCTAATCCTAGCGGTATAAATATAAATGGACTTAATATAATAAATGCAAGCTCATCTACATTTACAACTGCTAAAATTCATCTAAATAACGACGGAGGCATAAAAGAGTTAAATTTAAATCCTATCTCAAATAATCTAAACCCTTTGCAGGGCAGAATCGAGATTATCGAGCAAGGACTAAACGATAAAAATGGAGACTATACAAATATCATTGCAAACGCTATAAAAATAGCAAGTTCTATCCATTCAAACGAATTAAATTTAATCTCAACCGATAGTAAAGTTCAAAGTAGCGACGGTAAGCTTTTTAATAATGCCTTACCAAGCACTACTACAAAAAACTCTGCCATTTCAATCGATAGCACCGCTCTTGGTGGAATGTATGCTAACAAGATAAACATAATAGCCACTAAAGACGGTGTCGGAGTAAATAATGCCGGTATTATAAAAGCAAACCAAATAAAGATAAACTCAAACGGAGATATAATAAATCTAAATACCATTCAAGCACAAACTAGTGCAGATCTTAACTCAAATTCTGTCATCATAAATAAAGATAAAGCCACTATATCAAGTGGCTTTGATATGCATATATCGGCTAATCAGATAAATAACATAGCCACTTCTATTATGGCTTCGGCAAATAATTTAAATTTAAATGCCAATGAGATAAACAACGCCTCCTCCACGATACTAGCGGATAATATTAACATTAAGGCTGGAAAGTTAAATAATTACTCGCTTAATAAATTTGAAATAGATAGTGAGAATTTTAGCTCCACACTTGATCTTGGTTGTTGTGGCGAGAGAAGCTTTAAACTAACTACCGACATATCTAAAATAAAAGATGAGATCATAAACCGATGGCAACTTGAAGCAAAAAGTTATAGTGATGATGAGCTAAATGCCGAACTTTTTAATAAAGTAATCTTAAGCGATCCAATCGCCTATGCTTTAAATTTACATAAAACAAGCTATCTTCACGGCACTGACTCACATCCTTTTGTATCATTAAAATTAGATGAAAGCTCAAACTCTATCATAGCCACAACCACTCATGTAAAAGATCATGAAAAAACTAGAACCATTCACTACTCTATCACAAAAGAATACATCACCCCAGATAGTCTAGCTAACTTTATCCCAGCTCAAATTTATGCCGGAAATGATATAGATTTTAAAGTTGCTAATATAACAAACGACAAAAGCCAAATATATGCAAACCATGATATTAGACTAAATGGTGGTGACTTATATAACATAGGGCAAGATTTAGAGCGAAGTGTAAGCTCGTATTTAACATACAATTGGGAAGAAAAAGTAAAATGGTATAAAAATGGTAGCTTAAAGACAAAGTGGGAAACCAAAGGAGGCACTAGTGCACATAAAAACTTATCCTACAAAGAAGACGGCTATCCGGCGATATTTGCAGCAAATAATAACTTCTATGCAAGTTTAACAAATCTAAATAACGGTGACATAGAAGATAAAGCAAATAAAACCATAGATATACCTATATTTAGACCAAATGATATCTCTCATATAAAATTTAATCCACTAAACACCGGCTTTTTATATACAAATGACGGTAGCTCACCAGCATTTGCTTTAAACAAATTTGATAAACTTTATGCAAATGCCAATGCCTTAATAACCAACACGCTTTTATCTAAGACAGATAAAACGCCAATAAATCAAAGCTCGCTTATCATAGCAAATAATCAAATACATATCGATGCGACAGGAAATATCTATAATAGCGGAGCAATGGCTGCAAATGATATAAATCTAAAAGCAAATTCCATCACAAACAAAGACGCCTTGCTTCTAGCAAATAACACTATAAATTTAAATGCCGATAATAATCTTAGCTTAACTTCTACCGCAGCTAGTAGCGATAATATAGCACTAAGTGCAAATGATATAAATATCAATCAAACCAGCACTGATTACTCAAACAAATATCAAAGTGGTAACTACCTTGGTGCTAGCTCAACTCTAAATGCTAAAGAAAATATTAATATAACTGCAAACAACGATATAAATATAAATGGTGCGGACCTAAACGCAGATAAAAACATAAACCTACAAGCTAAAAATAATCTAAACATAAAAACTAGCCAAGCAAAGCAGAGCTTTGATATAAGCGGTAAAGATACTACCTTTAAAGGCTCTATCACAACCAATACAATATCCACTCTACAAGCAAACAATATAAATGCCGATGCAGCGAACATAGACTTAGTAGGAGCAAATTTAAATGCCGATGAAGCTATAAATCTAAATGCGGATAAAAATATAAAAATTTCATCTATAAACAATCAAACGGACTTAAAAAGCACTGTTAGATCAAAAGGCTTTTTATCTAAAAAGACAACTACTACAGATATAATAGACGAAAAAGTAGTAAGCTCAAGCTTAAATGCTAAAAGTATAAATCTAAACTCAAATGAAGACACGAGCATATCAGGTTCAAATTTAATAGCCAGTAACGAGATAAATGTCAATGCAGATAGTATAAATTTAACCCCAGCCGAATTCACCACCCACCATAAAACTAAAACAACTAAATCACATCTTGGTAATATATCTAAATCATTTATAGATAAAACACAGACTAATACAAATTTAAAACAGAGCTCTTTAAACACAAACAAC